>JAQXMV010000052.1 GCA_029013165.1 Oscillospiraceae bacterium
CTGCTTTTTCGCCGGTCAGACTGCCCTGAATGATCTCTTTCCTGCCGCCGCCGCGTCCGTGAAAGGCGGCAGTCAGCGCTTTGTTGAGTTCACGCAGATCCACTCCCGAACCCACGATGCAGTAGCGGTAGCTGCCGTCGGCGCCGCTGAAGCAGGCGGCAAACTCTTCGGACTTTTCCTTGAGGGAAAGGGCGCAGTCCTGCAGCAGGCTGCCGGTCAGACTCTCGTCAAAACAGACGATTCTCTTGGCCGGGGGAACGGCGTCAACCTTGGCTTGGATCAGTTTCCTCGTCAGACCCACAAGGTCATATTTCAGCTTTTCGTTTTCGTCTTTCAGCCTTTCAACGGCGGCGGCCGTTTCGTCCTGCTTTGACGAAGTGAGATGGGAAACCAGACGGTTTTGTGTCAGCTTGTGGCGAAGATCCAGCAGGGCCCTTTCACCACAGAGGATATTGACTCTGGTGCCGCCCTTGTAATGCTCAAAAGCCACGACCCTGAGAATACCGATCTCTCCGGTTCGTGCCACATGGGGCGCACAGCAGGCACAGATATCAATCCCGGGAATTTCCACCAAGCGTACCTGACCGTCGATTTCGATTTTGCTGCGGTATGTGATCTGTTCCAGTTCCTCCTTTGAGGGGAAAGTGACCCGGATTTTCAGGTTATCCCATATAGCTTTATTGACAAGGTTTTCTACTTTACAGATATCCTCTTCCTCGAGGACGCCGTCAAAGTCCATGGTCACCGCGTTGCTGCCCAGATGAAATCCCACATTGTTGTAGCCGTAGATTCTGTTCACAATACCGGAGAAAATATGCTCGCCGGAATGCTGTTGCATGTCGGAAAACCGCTTTTTCATGTCGATTTTTCCTGTTAAAATATCGCCGATTTTTAGTTTATCAGCATTTTCCTCAGAATTTTCAACGAAGTGCAGGAGTTTTCCGCCGATGATCTGCACATTTTCCACATGGCAGTTGCCGAGTATTCCACGGTCTGAGGTCTGTCCGCCACCCTCGGGGAAAAAGGCAGTCCGGTCCGTTTCCACATAAAGAAAACAGTCATCACTGTCAAGGGAAATCACTTTACACTCGAAATTGCTGAGATAGCTGTCGGTGTCATATAGCTTTTCTGTCATGGCTCTTCCTCAGCTCAGCTTGTGAATGAAAAGGCCGCTGAGGAGCTTCGGCTCAAACCATGTGGATTTCGGCGGCATGACTTTTCCGGCGTCGGCTATGGCCATGAGTTCCTCAATGGAAGTCGGGTACATGGAAAAAGCGATCTTCATGTCCTCACGGCATCTTTTTTCGAGTTCGCCGAGACCTCTGATTCCGCCGACAAAGTCAATGCGCTTGTCCGTTCTCGGATCGCTGATGCCGAAAATAGGCGTGATGCAGTTGTTTTGCAGAATCGAGACATCAAGACCGGCTACCGGATCCGTTTCATCAAAGGTGCCGTCTTTTGCTATGAGTTTATACCATTTTTTCTCCAGATACATACCGAAGGTGTGGCGGCTTTCGGGTTTATAGGGGGCGTCGCCGTCGCAGGGCTCTACGGTGAATTTTTCGCTGAGTCTGCTCATGAATTCCTCTTTTTCATAGCCGCCGAGATCTTTGATCACGCGGTTATAGTCCATGATGGACAGCTCGTCGGCGGGGAAAGCCACCGCCAAGAAATAGTTGAACTCTTCGTCGCCCTGATAGCCGGGGTTGGCTTTTCTTCTCATTTCACCGACCTTGACGGCGCTGGCACAGCGGTGATGACCGTCAGCAATATAAAGGCAGTCGATCTCATCAAAGGCTTTTTTCAGCTTTTCGTTGAGCTCGGCGTCATCAATGACCCACACGGTGTTGGCCACGCCGCCCTCGGAAATAAAGTCATAGCAGGGCTCATGGTTTTCTTTCCAGGCGCTGACGGCGTCGGAAATCAAGCGGTTCTCACGGTAGGTCAAGAAGATGGGACCGGTGTTTGCGTCACAGGAATCCACATGACGGATTCTGTCGGCTTCCTTGTCGGCTCTGGTAAACTCGTGCTTTTTGATTTTTCCGCTGATATAATCGTCGATGCTTGCGCAGCCCACGAGTCCCGTCTGACTTCTGCCGTCCATGATCTGTCGGTAGATATAAAAGCAGGGGACGCTGTCCTGTTTGCAAACGCCGGAGCTTTCCAGTTTTTGCAGGTTTTCCCTGGCCTTGGCATACACTTTCTCATCATATATGTCGATCTCTCGGTCGAGATCAATTTCCGCTTTATCCACATGCAGAAATGAATAGGGATTGTCTTTGACCGCTTCACGGGCCTCGTCACTATTCATCACATCGTAGGGCAGAGCGGCGACCTGCTGAGCATATTCCGCTGTGGGACGCACGGCGCGGAAAGATTTAAATACAGCCATAATAGTACTCCTTTTATTCAATATTTTACCTTAATAATTTTATCTGCTTTCCGGTTTTTTGTCAACCGAAATGTATATTTTTGCGCCGAGGGTGAAATATAAATGTGAAAAGAGGGATGAATTATGTCGATTTCAAAAGAAGAATACGATTCTATGGCAAAAAAAGCCTCGCCGAATTCACCGGTTTTTCTGGACTGTGTCAAGGCATTTCTCTTCGGCGGCGCCATTTGTGCTTTCGGTGAGGGTCTGATGCAGTGGTTTACCGGTACGGCCATGACGCTGGAGGAAAGCCGGGCACTGACCACATCGGTTCTCATTATCATAACGGCTCTGCTGACTGCTTTCGGCGTTTTCGATACGATCGCAAAGCATGCCGGTGCAGGCACAATGGTACCGATCACCGGCTTTGCCAATTCCATTGTCTGTGCAGCGCTCGAGTTTCAGACTGAGGGAAGAATCCTCGGTACGGCGGCGCAGATGTTTTCCATCGCAGGACCGGTCATTGTCTTCGGCTGCAGTGCGGCGTCGCTATACGGATTCATTATATACTTTTTCGGATTATACTGAGGTGAAATATGGCAGAAAGAAAGGGTAAAACCATCATACTTCAATCAAAGCCGCGTTTCATCGGCAATGCCGCAGTGGTCGGCAAAAAAGAGGGCGAAGGCCCTCTGGGCAAGGAATTTGACGAGGTCTTTACCGACACGACCATGGGGGAGGACTCCTGGGAAAAATCCGAAAGCCTGTTATTGAAAAAAGCCGTTGAAAAGGTGCTGCAGAAATCCGCCGCAGACAAAAGCGAGGTCGATATGATCTGCAGCGGTGATCTGCTGAATCAATGCATCGGCTCCTCCTTTGGCATCCGGGATTTCAATATACCTTTTTGCGGTGTTTACGGTGCCTGCTCCACCATGGCGCTGAGTCTGTGCATTGCTTCGTTAATGATCGAAAGCGGCGGTTTTGAGCGCTGCATAGCAGCCACAAGTTCTCATTTTTGCTCGGCGGAAAAGCAATTCCGCAAACCTCTGGAATACGGCGGTCAGAGACCGCCCAGCGCCCAGTGGACGGTGACGGGAGCCGGTGCGGCTCTGATCGGCAAAAATCAGTCCACGGTCAGTCCTTATATTGATAAGATCCACATGGGTACAATTCAGGATTTCGGCATTACCGACAGCAATAATATGGGTGCGGCTATGGCACCCGCCGCAAAGAAAACCATCAGTGATTTTCTTCGTGATACGGGCACAAAGCCGTCGGATTACGATATGATCCTCACCGGAGATCTCGGTAGCGTCGGAAGCGAGCTTTTGCATCAGCTTTTCCTCCGTGAAGACGGGCTGGATATTTCCGCCGTCCATAAGGACTGCGGCCTGATGATTTATGACCGCGAAAGCCAGGATGTTCATGCCGGCGGCTCGGGCTGCGGCTGCAGCGGCACGGTTCTGTGCAGTTATATTCTCAATAGTATGCGTGCCGGCAAATTCTCGAATATCCTATTCATTGCAACCGGTGCCCTGATGTCCACTGTTTCTTCACTGCAGGGTGAAAGTATACCGGGCATCGCGCATTTGCTGAATATCAGAAAGGGGGAATAGCAGTGAATTTTCTGAAAACCTTAAAGTGTCTGCTTTGCCTCGCCAAATGTTCCAAGTATCTCTACTTCGCTAAGAAAATACTGTGCTTTTCAGCAGTGGGTATTGTAGCGGTCTCGGCCGCCTATGCCCTTTCCAGAGGAAAAGAACGCTGCGGAAAGAGGGTGTAAAAATGGAAATATTTCTTGATATTTTGAAGGCATTTCTTGTGGGCGGTCTGATTTGTATTGTGGGTCAGCTGCTTATAGATTTTACCAAGATGACGCCCGGCAAGGTGCTGGTACTTTTTGTTGTCATCGGCGTGGTTCTCGGTGCCCTGGGCCTTTATGAGCCCATCGCCAAATGGGGAGGTGCCGGAGCGACAGTGCCGCTGACCGGTTTCGGCTATAACCTTGCCAAGGGAACCAAGGCGGCTGTGATCGAAAAAGGATTGCTGGGTGCTGTCAGCGGACCTTTCAGCGCCGCCGGTGTGGGTATTATGGTTGCTGTTCTCAGCGGACTGGTGGTATCGCTTTTCGCAAAGCCCAAGGATAAAGGCTGAGCGTGAATAAAAAAATCCCCGTGTCACAGAGCTATCGTCTGTGGCACGGGGATTTGTGTGTTATGCCTGAGTGGGAAGATTGGTCTTGATGTAGTTGACGATATAAGTGAAAAATGCTTTCAGGAAGTTCAGAAGAACCACCAGGGGATTATCAGACCAGTTGTCATCGAGACTGGTTTCCTTGTAGGTGTAAGGATAAATGCAGTTGGTTTCCTTGTCATAGATCAGATACTGAGGATGGTCCTTCGTGTCGGTGAAGACATTGCGGGAATTGTCGGCAAGGATCCAGTTGAAAAACTCACGGAAATTCTTTGAAAATACGGAGTGATTGCAGTCCTTCACATACCAGGTGGTGTCGGGGAAAAGTCCCGTTGAGGCGTCGATCATCTTGTCGGGAGAAAGATACTTTTCATTTTCCGTTCCCACGAGCTTTTTGATGTGTTCATCACCCAGAGCCTTGAAGCAGATGCCGCCGGTTCCGCCGAAAGAGGTGTCTGCCGTCTCGCTGAAAAAGTCACCGGTACGCTCGCAGCCCTCATAAACGGGAATCAGGGGAACATTATACTTGGAAATGACATAAACTCTTTTGTCGTCGGAGGGATCCTTGGCATCGTCGCCGTCGGCAAAGTCTCTGAGAATATCATAGGCCTTAAGGAAAATATCGTTGTGATATTCCGTGGCTTTTCTGATGACGCCGGCATATTCTTCTTTCAGCTCCGGTGTGTTGAAGGTGAAGGTGATGGCGTCGCTGAAATAATCATCGTTGATCATGGCCCAATAGGCGGGGAAAGAAGCATATACGCCTCTGATCAGACGGGGCATGACGATTTCCGCCACGATGTTATAGCCGCGGGTGATTTCACTGGTGCCGAATCCCAGAATTTTCAGCTGATTGAAAAGAGAAACCAGGCAGGACAGCAGCTGAGCCAGCATATCGTCTGCCACCAGGGTACCGTCATTGAGTACATAGTTGGCAAAGCGGTCAACGCTGTCGGCGTCCATGGAGAGTTTGCCGGCGAAGCAGGCACCGACGAGATCAATACCGTCAATAGCGGGGATATAGAAGCCCAGATCGTCGATTCTGTCAAAGCCGTATTTCTCTAAGTAAGCCAAAACGCAGGTAGCGCCCATGCAGCGGCCGATGAGCTTGACACGGCTGTGACCGGTCACTTCGCAGACGGCTTCGATGTAACGGTTGATTTCATCGGCTGTCTCACGAGGATCAATTCTCCAGTCAATCTCCATGGTGTAGCTGTTGAAAACATAATTGTCCTTTTTTGTGGAGAGCTTGTCTTTGGACCATGTCCAGACCAGACGGCTTCCGTTCTGAGGATCGCCGTTGCCGTCGCAGAGAACATTTTCATAAAGAGGGGAGAGGGCGTCATAGAGTCGGTCGGCAAAGGGCTGCCAGTCGCCGATGATGTTGCCTCTGATAAGGTCTGAAGCGATGCCTTCGATCAGCTCCTTGGTCAGGATCGCGCTGAAATCAAATTTATGCTTATAGACTTCTCCGTTGTTACCGATGAGGTCGGCGCCCTGTCCGTTGACGGTTATGCAGGGAATATCGCTGGTGTTTTCCTCAGCGGCATAAGCCATGGGAATGCACAGGGAGAAAAGCATAATCAGTGAAAGAATCAGGGAAAGCACTTTTCTTGAATGAGTTTTCATAATTTTTTTCACTCCTTGTTTTTCATGTAAAAACTGTAAGTAAATTATACCAT
>JAQXMV010000053.1 GCA_029013165.1 Oscillospiraceae bacterium
AGTTATCCGTTACGGTGGCGCTGCGTAGACAGCGCCCTTTTTTGTGTGCTTTTCCGGTGGTAGGACGGTGGTGTTTTTGTCGAAAACATAAACTATGGGTGAGGTTACTGCACAGGTGAATCATTATTAGTGAGGTTGCCGCAGGCGGACACGGTAAGCCGTGTCCCTACAAGGGCGTAAACAGTCGCTCTGTCAGCTTTGCCGACAGTCGGGTGGTTTTTGTGGGTGCCTTTTTGGCACCTTTGTTTTTCGGGGACGAGGGGGCCCGCTGTTTCGCACCCCTCGTCTTGTTGGCTCTTTTTGGGAGGTGGGAGTGGAGAGATAGACTGTCAGTCACAATGCCGTTACTTTGCGTGACAAGGCGAAATTTTGTGGGAATTCAGGCTCTGTTATATTTCGCTCTCGCTGAATATTCGATTCGGCAGAATCTCCCTGTCACGCCCGTTCTATTCCACCTGATAGGCCACCTCAAAACTGCTAATGCTGTTGGGCGCCAGGGTAACTGTGAATCCCTTTTTATCACAGGCCACCGGCGGCAGCTCACGCCAGTGATCACCGTCGGCCAGCGTGCCGCAGGTGTGGCTGCCTGTGACGGGACTTTGGGGGATACTATCGCTGAAAGTAAAACGGCGTTCTTGTTTCTGCGCTTTCGTGTTCAGAGCCACGATCACCAGATGCTTGTTTTGCCTGTCGACGGCGGCGATGCTGTGACTGTCAAGGGGGATCAGCCGCATGCCGGGTCGGATATACCGGGTGAACTGACCGAAAGCATAGTATTTCTGGGTGAGGATGATTTCTTCGTTGTCAATATCGCCGAAAGCCGTGCCCCAGTAGCCGCCTTTCAGATCCGGTATGGCTTCGGGGTCACGCCGCCCCTTGTGTTCGCGGCGGCTGATGTAGCCGGCCATGACCTGCCAGATGACCCAGGCACAAGGGGAGAGAACTGTCAGATCCTCGATGATCTTTTCGCCCAGCCAAAGTCCCGCGCCCATTTCGCCGGAATCTTCTCCGCTTATGTTTGACCAGTCGGTTTCGGTCATCCAGAGCCGCAGTCCCATACGGTCTGTGTAGGGTCGGAGCTTCGGCGTTGCTTTTTCATAGGTGTGGGTGCTCACTCTGCTGATGACAGCCTTAGCTTCTGGGCTCAGCCGCCGGAGTGCAATCAGCTGAAGCCGAGAATTGGTTTCATCGGTGGCGGTGATCTCGATATCGTCAAGTCCTTTGTTTTTCATGGCTGCTGCTGTTTCACACAGCAGCAGGCTTTGCATTTTACCCGGCGAAACATGACAGCCCTCCTGCTTTTCGGAGTAGGCATGCCAATAGGGTGTGAAAGGCTCGTTCATACAGGCGAGACTTTTGACGGGTATCTCCATTTTTTCTCGGAGATATTCCACAACATCGGCAAGATACCGCGCAAAATCGGCAGCGCAGCTTTTTTTGATATTGGTGACCCGGGGATTTTTGTGACCGCTGGAGCAGCCGCTGACGGTCATGAAATAGGGCGGCGAATTGGAAAAGGCCTCCACATAGGCGTCGCTGCCGGCGGCCTTGCAGGCGGCATCCAGTACACGAAGTTGATTTTTGTCCGCTTCGGGATCCAACGCTCTCTTGCCAGTTGTCGGATTCCAAGTCAGCCAACCGGGCATATCGGAATCGGTGCGGGTGATGTGCCGGTGGCTCGGGTCGTCGCCGCCGCCGATATTATAGCGCATGATGTTCAGTCCGAGTCCGTCGGACGAAAAGAAAAGCGCGGCGCTTCTTTCGGTCAGCTTTTCGGAAAAGCCGACACGGTTGGCCCACCAGCAAAGGCTCGTGCCCCAGCCCTCAAAGTCACGGTCTGCCATCTTGCTCAGAGAAATCACAGTTTCTTTCATATTTTCAGCTCTTTTCTTAGGATTTTCGTGGAAATTATAGCAGTTATATTGGGAAACATCAAGGTGCAAGGAGATATTTTCAGCACTGATGAATATTTTTTATCAATTTACTTTTTAATAGAATAGCAACACCCCGGCCACCGACAACGCGCGTAAAAAAAGGCGCTGTCTGCGCAGCGCCGCCGTGACGGACAAGTCCGTCTTTTATATAAAAATAACTGCCCTTTTCATCGGGACCCCTCCGGAGAGGATTCCGCCCTTCCTGCACTTGATGGAGTATATTTTTTCTACTGTCAGCGCAGTTTTATTATTTTATGTTAAGGGCATTTCGCGCTTTGCAAAGCGCAACAAGGGCTCTGCCCCTTGACCCCGCAAGCCTTTAAAAAGGCTTGATCGAAACTTCGATTGATTTTATTTCTTAAAAAATATCGCCGCACTTTTGTGCGGCGTATTTTTTGATACCTTATCGGTTACCACTGCATGGTAACTTCTTCTTTTTCATACTTGCTGGGATATTTATCCTGATAGTAGTTTTCAAGGCTGATCTCCAGCTCGTCACCGTCAATCGAGATAACGGTGCAGCCGCGCTGTGCACCCTTCTTGGCAAGATCGGTATAAGCAAGATAGTCGATGCTCATGCCGTAAACCAAGTTGATGCCCTTGTATTCAAGAACAGCGTTGTTGACATGATCGTGTCCGCAGAAAACACCCTTGGTTGAACCCAGCTCAAGCATGGTCTCAAAGAGGTTTTCGGGATAAATGCCGTGATAGGACTTCTCATCGCCCTCGTGGAACCAGCCGCCTTTATACTTGACATTTTCGGTGTCCTGATAGCCGTTGGCCTTGAACTCTTCCCAAGCCATGGAGTATTCCTCAAGAGGAATGTGGAAGAAAGCAAGAGAGGAGAACATGGGATAATCGGGATCGATGGCCTTATTGGCCGCGTCGATAGCAAGGACATTATCCTTATACCACTGGATCTGATTCTCATGAATGTTGTCGTATTTCCACTGGATACCGAGGATATCACCGTCGGTATAATCGTGGGAATCGAACATGAAGAAGGCTTCCTTGACGATGCCGTCGGAATTTTTTACCTTGATGACATGGTTGCCGTAGCCGTCAACATCTGCCGGACCCTCCTGATAGAGGGAATACTTCAGGTTGTCTGCACCCCAGAGATCGGAGACCTGCTGTCTGGTGTGGGTGCCGTAGAACTCAGAGTCATGGTTGCCGAAGCAGACGGTGTAATAAACGCCGAGCTTCTCCATGAGAGTGATGAGCAGGCGAGTGGAAATCTCGTTGTTGAAAGTGCCGGCCTGGAACGGTACGGGATAGACCATATCACCGGTGAGCACCACAAGGTCAGGCTTTTCAGCTGTGAGCATGGCGGCCACTGCGTTGAGGGCCTTGGCGTCTTTGCCGGTGGAAAGGAAGCCGCCGCCGATGTGGATATCGGTGAGCTGAACAACCTTGAACTCTCTGTCCGTTGTGAAGGTCCAGTAGCCGTCCTCGTCAAGCTCGGGAACGAGCTGATCCTCATAGACGACCTGATCAAAAGACTCGGCTTTTTTGAAGTTTCCCTGAGCAATGAGCTCTGTGCCCGGTGCAAAAGCCATGGCAACAGAAGTGATCACACTCATGATGGCGCTCAGGATTTTGAGAAGAAATGCTGGCATGATATTTTACTCCTTTTCTATAGATTAGGTAAGACTAATTATACACAATTTTTGTGTCAAATTCAAGTGAATTGTTAAAAATTGCCATGAAAAAGTGGAGACTGCCGAGAAATGATGGCCGATGCCGTTTTCTTCGAGCGATAGGTGTTAGGGTGACACATACAAATCCTCAACCGCCCGAAAGAGTGACTTTTCGTGTCTTTTCGGCGCTTCGGACTGGAAAGACACGCGTCTGTCGGCGTCCTCAGCATCCAAAAATACACCGAAAAGTCACTCTTTCAGGTCAAAGATTTTTTATCGGCGTATTTTTGTTCAGTCAAGGCAAAAGCGCAGTAAATCCTTTTGGATTTACGAGCATTTTAACGCAGAATGGGCGGAAATACGCCGAATAAAAAACGGATTAGGATTTATATGTGTCACCCTATGGTACTCCAAGCGAGAAAAAACGGCAAGCATAGTGATTTTCATCTCCGTGGTTTGATACCATGGAGATGAAAGAATAATCAAAGCAGAACCATTTTAAACCTGATTTTTTGTCATATATCACTATGCGCTCGGACGCATTTATCGACAGTCAGCCTGCGTGCCTCATGGCGCGCAGGCTGATACTTTTTTGCCGCGCAGGCGGCTTATTTTACGGTAACGGTGCCGTCTTCCTTGATTTCCAGTTCCATGCCGTCCTTGACATAGTCGAGAAATTCCTCTCCTAAGTTGTCAACGGCGGTGATGGTGTCATCGGTCCAGACATCGGCCAGAATGACGCCTGCCGCGGCCAGGGAGTCGATGGGCTCGGAGAAAAGCATGGCTCGGGGGTGTATGCCCAGGGCCGTGACGGTGTAAAGCACCATGCCGCCCGTGGTGGAGCCTATGGTTTTCGGCAGGCACAGTCCCATGCCCGTCAGGTTTTTGCCGAAAATATCCGAGTTGTTCTGGTCGGAGCAGATGACCTGTTTCTTTTTGGCCAGTGCACTTTTCTGGAAGGTAGCCAGCGTGTTGACGCCCTGATGTGAAACGACAGCCTTGACCGTACATTCGCCGGCGATGACCGGACGGCCCTTAAATTCTCTTGACATGGCTTAAATACCTCCCTTGACTGCGATGGTGCATATCTCGTCATCGCTGAAATATCGTGAAGTGGTGTAGGTGCGCAGCTTGTTGGAGTTGGTGATGACATTTTTCTTTCCGCACAGGGGATTGTTCATATACATCAGCGGACAGATGCTTGTGAGCTTGACGCCCATGGCGATGAGCTTGTCATAGGCAACCCGGTTGTCTTTCCGGAAGGCTTCCAACACATCGGGGGCAGTGGTCATGATAGTGGTCATGCCAACCTTATCCTTGCCCTGCCTTTTCAGTTCGGCCTCGAATTTCTCCGCCCACTGACCCAGCTGAGCATAGGTCAGGTGAGGACAGCCGATGAAGCAGCGGTCGGGCTTGCCTTTGGGGTCTTTCCACATGACCGGGTAGCTTGCCTTGACCCTTTCCAGTTCGGCGTCGTCGATGACATAAACCTTGGCGTCGTCCCTGATGAG
>JAQXMV010000054.1 GCA_029013165.1 Oscillospiraceae bacterium
AATGAAATGATATTATATCACTGTTTACCGAAATATACAAGTCCTTGCCAAGCTCAATTTTGCCTTTTCCGGCTTCCACTGCGCCGCACACCAGCTCAATGTGTCGGTATTCGAGGCTCTTTTGCATTTTTTCCCCGAGCAGCATGGCAATGGCCCGCCGCCGAAGGGCGGCATGGGCTTTCATGAGTTCCCGTCGGGAATAACCGTCCTCCAGCTCCACCAGAATGTTACGGGCGGCTTCGTCAAGAAAATCGTTTTCCAGGCGGAGGGTATCGGTCAGCCTGCCGATGTGCTCGAGATAAGCCGGATTCACACGGCTGAAAGCCGGCAAGATATGATGCCGGATATAGTTGCGGGTGTAATCGTCGCTGAGATTGGTGCTGTCTGTGACAAAGTCGATGCCCTCCCGACGGCAGTAAGTCTCAATTTCTTCACGGCTGCACCCGATGAGAGGCCGGATAATATTCGGTTCCCTCACGGGCGCCATGGCGCAAAGGCCGCGGCTTCCCGTGCCGCGAATGAGATTGAAAACAGCCGTTTCGGCACTGTCACAGAGATTGTGGGCAACGGCAACGGCGTCACAGTTTGCCTCGGCAAAGCACCGATAGCGTTCCTCTCTGCCGCATTCCTCCTGACTGATGCCCCTCTCGGCGGCAAGCGCCGGAATATCCCGGCTGAAAAGGAGAAACTCCACACCTAATTTTTCGCAGAAATCGCGGACAACGGCGGCGTCTCTTTCCGCCTCTTCGCCGCGAATATGATGATTGACATGAACAGCTTTGAGAAGTATATCATAACGAACTTTCAATTTACTTAAAATATGCAGAAGGCACATAGAATCTGCGCCGCCGGAAACACCGACGGCCACACTCGAGACATTTTCAAGCATTTTGTACTGTTCGATTGTCTTTTCAACTTTACATATCATTTCTGATCTGCTCCAGATTCGAGAACAAGGTATAGTCGCCGTTCCAGGCCACCTTAACCGTTGTAGTCGGGCCGTGACGGTTCTTGGATATAATAAACTCCGCCTCATTGACAGCCGGTCTGTCCTCGGCGTCGGGGCTGTCGCTTTCTGCGGCATAGTATTCGTCACGGTAAAGCATGATAACAATATCAGCGTCCTGCTCAATAGAGCCGGATTCACGAAGATCGGAAAGCTGCGGTCGGTGAGCCTTTCCCCTGCCCTCGGTGGAACGGGCAAGCTGAGCCAGCACAACCACGGGAATATTCAGATCCTTGGCCATCAGCTTGAGATTTCTCGTGATCTCCGAAACCTCCTGCACACGGCTTTCGACCCGTGTGCCGCTTTTCATGAGCTGAAGATAATCCACAAAGACCGCGTCCACATCACGCAGACGGCGAATACGGGACTTCATCTCCGAGACGGTCATATTGGAGGAGTCGTCAAAGTAGAGCTCACAGTTGCTCAGAAGAGCCGTGGCCGTGGCCAGCTTCGCCCACTCGTCGCTGGAAATATTACCCGTTCGCATTTTGGTGCTTTCCACTCTCGCCTCTGTGGCCAGCACACGCTGAGCCAACTGCTCCTTGGTCATTTCAAGAGAGAAAAACAGCACCTTCTTTTTGCCCATCATAGCGGTGTTTCTTGCCATATTCAGCGCAAGGCTCGTCTTACCCATGGCAGGACGGGCGCCGATAATGACAAGGTCGGATTTATTCAGGCCCGTAATGGCCTTGTCAAGATCAATAAATCCTGTGGTGTAGCCCTTATACTTATCCTTGTCCGCGCCGCTGAGCTTCTGAAGCTTGTCATAGACCTCGTTGACGATGATGTCGCCAATTTTTACGGGTCCTCGGCTCATTCTGCCCTGACGGATATCATAGATCTTCTGCTCAGCGGATTCCAAAAGCACCGCCGCCGGCTCGTTAGACTCGCTGGCGTCATCAATAATGGAGCGCGAAACATTGATCAGGGATCGGATCAGATATTTTTCACGGATAATATTGGAATAGGCCTCCACATTTTCCGTGGTGGGCACCAACTGAGCCAGCTGAAAAAGATACTGCTTGCCGTTGGCGTCATCATAGATCTTTTCCTGCTTGAGCTTTTCCAGCACGATCAGCGGATCGATCTTGCCGCCCAGAGAGTCAATCTCCTGCATAATGGTGAAGATCGCCTTGTGCTGGGGCAGATAGAAATATTCGGGCTTGAGAATGATCAGCACCTGGGTAATACAAGCCGGATCAATCAGAACCGAGCCCAGAACCGCCTGCTCCGCCTCAAGGGAATAAGGCATATTCACTTCATCGTAGGAAACCATTCTGCTGTTATTTTCCATTGGGAAACACCCTTTTCAACGGTGATTGAACCTTTCTTTTTTTATTCCCCTACTCTGACAAAGAGCTTGGCCGAAACGCCCTGATAGAGCTTGATCTCAAATTCATAGGTACCGAATTGCTTGATATCCTGAACAGTGATCTTTCTTTTGTCCGTCTTGATGCCGAAATCCTCTTCGATCTTTTCGGCGATTTCCTTGGCCGTGACCGAACCGAAGAGCTTTCCGTTCTGACCGGCCTTGGCCTTGATCGTGATGGTCTTGCCTGATATTTCTGCGGCGGCCTTTTTGGCCTCAGCCGTCTCCGTGGCAATGCGGTATTTTTCCGCCTGCTCACGGTTTTTCAGCTCGGTCATATTCTGCGCATTGGCCTCAACGGCAAGATTTTTCGGAAAGAGGAAGTTTCTGGCATAACCGTCAGAAGCGTTGACCAGCTCGCCTTTCTTTCCGAGACCTTTCACATCCTGTTTCAATACAACTTTCATCTATTTTTACCTCCGTTATAAATTACTGAAATAATCGTCAATGGCCTTTTTCAGCGCGGCACGGGCCGAATCCAGGTCCGTATTTTCAAGCTGACAGGCCGACATCGTCTGATGGCCTCCGCCGCCCATGGACTCCATGATTAACTGGACATTGATTTCACCGTAGGAACGGGCGGAAATATTCGCCGTCGTTCCGCTGCGGTAAAGGACAAAAGAGGCCTTTACCCCCTCGATATTGAGCATCTCGTCAGCCGCCTGAGAGGTCACAAGGCGGATATTTTCCATATCCCCCTGTGCCGCCGAAAGGGCGCAGCCGCGATATTCCTCAGCGCTGTCGATGATCGTATTCCGGTTGCGGAAAACCTCCATATCATTGGAAAAGAGCTTCTTACACTCCACGGTGTTCGCTCCCCTGGAGCGAAGATAGGCCGCCGCTTCAAAGGTGCGCACACCGGCCCGGATAATGAAATTTCGGGTATCAAGCATGATGCCGGAAAACAGCGCCAGCGCCGCAAACTGATCGAGCACCGGCTTAGTGTCCACATACTGAGCGATCTCCGTGACCATTTCCGAGGTCGAGGAGGAATTGGGCATATGATAAAACATCACCGTATTTTCGATAAAGTCCACGGATTTTCTGTGGTGGTCAATGACCATGAGCTTACCGGCTTGATCAATCAGCTCGGGACATTCGGTGAAATCCTTTTTGTGGGTGTCAACAACAATCAGAAGGGTGTTTTCCCCCGCACGGTCATGAGCCTTTTCCGGTGAAAGCACAGCGTCATGGCCGGCCAGCTCGCAGAAGCGCTCGAGCAAAGGCGAAGCCAAACTGCTTTTTGCGTTGACAACAATCTGCGCTCTCTTGCCGAAATGAGAGACGATTTTATACATACCCACCGCAGAGCCAAAGGAATCAAAATCCGAAAAGCGGTGACCCATAATCAGCACATTGTCGCTGTCGCTGATGATCTCCGACATGGTCTTGGCAATAAGTCTGGTTCGGACCTTGTTTTTCTTTTCGTGCCCCTCGGATACGCCGCCGTAAAACTGATACTGCGTGCCCATTTTCACGGCGACCTGATCACCGCCGCGGCTCTGAGCCATATCCAGAGCCTGTCTGGCCGAGCTGTTGCTCTCGATAATATTTTGCTCATTGCCCACACCCACGGAAAGAGTCAGGTCGGTGTTTTTGCCCTCAAAGGTCTGCTCTCTGATCTTATCCAAAATACTGAATTTATCATGGATCATGGCCTGCAGGCCTTTTTCTTCGATGAAAATGAGCATACGGACATTGGAATATTTGCGGCACAGTCCGCCGTAGGAGCTGACCCATTCCTCGATCATCTGCTCGGTACGGCTGAAAATCGCGGCGCAGTCGCTCTCTTTAAAGTTTTCATATATTTCATTGGCATTGTCAACCACCGTGAGCATAATCGACGGACGGCTATCACGGTAGGCCTTTTCGGTCAGGCGCAGATCCGTTTCATCGAAGAAATAAAGGAGATAAAGCTCCTCCTGCTCCAAATGAACGGGGCTGGAATAAACCGAAAAATACTTGTTATCCACTCGGAGATGATAGCCCTTGCCCTCTAAGAGCTTGTCAATGCTGCTCTTTTTCAGCAGACCGGCTATATTCATCTCGCAACAGGCCTCGTCGACGCCGAAGGCCTGGGCAAAGCTGTCGTTGAGCCAGATGATACTGCCGTTTTTTTCCACGGCCGCGCAGGCAACACAGAGCTTTTCAAAGGCTTTTCCCTGCTCGAAGTCCAGTTCCTCGGAAACCGTCCTGATCTGAAAAAGCAGCTTTTCTTTTTTTCTTTTATAGTACTGATATTTTGCGGCGGCAAAAGCGATCACAGCTGCAAGACCCAGAAGAGCCAGTATCCAGCTATAGCTTGCCACCATTCCGCACAGGAACACAGCAACGATGATAAATATTAAAGAAACATCGTATATCTTCCATAGCATTTTCATAGCTTAAATCTCCATAATAATGGGAAGAATCATCGGACTCCTCTTCGTCCTTTCATACATGAGCCGGGAAACATCATCACGGATGCGGTTCTTGATCGTTCCCCAGTCATGGATATTCCTTTCATAGCACTTCATGATCGCCTCATAGGCGATATCCTTGGCTTCACCGATGAGATCCTCGGCCTCACGCACAAAAACGAAACCGCGGGACACCACATCGGGGCCGGAAACCAGCTCTCCGGTGACGCTGTCAAGGGTGGCCGCAATAATGATGATGCCGTCCTCGGCCAAATGCTTCCTGTCGCGCAGAACAACACTGCCCACATCGCCGACGCCGGATCCGTCGACAAAGACCTTTCCGGCAGGAACGGTGCCGAGCTTTCTGATCTTATCCTTGGAAACCTCCAGCTGAACGCCGTTATCGGCAATGACAATATTTTTCTTCGGGATTCCCATGGAAAGCGCCAGACCGGCATGCTTGAGCAGATGCTTCTGCTCTCCGTGAACGGGAATAAAGTACTTCGGCTTGACAATGCCGAGCATCAGCTTCAGCTCCTCACGGCAGGCATGGCCGGAAACATGAACATCATACATTTTTTCATATACGACCTCAGCGCCCAGTTTCATCAGCTCGTTAACCACTCTGCTGACGGTTTTTTCGTTGCCGGGAATGGGCGTTGCGGAGATAATGACATAGTCATTGGGACCGACGGCCACCTTCCGGTGGTCGGAAAAGGCCATTCTCGTCAGCGCCGACATGGGCTCTCCCTGACTGCCCGTGGTGATGAGAACGATCTGATCGTCGGGATATTGCTTGATCAGATCGAGCTTAATCAGCAGTCCCTCGGGCACATCGAGATAACCCAGATCATTGGCAACAGCGACCACATTTTCGAGGCTTCGTCCCGAAAGAGCCACCTTCCTGCCGAGCTGATGGGCCACATTCATGATCTGCTGTACTCTGTGGATATTGGAAGCAAAGGTGGCAACGATAATTCTTCTTTTCTCCGCCTTGCGGAAAAGCAGCTCAAAAGAACCGCCCACCTTGCTCTCACTTTCGGTAAAACCGGGTCTTTCGGCATTGGTGGAGTCAGCCATCATGCACAGTACGCCCGTTTTGCCCAGCTCGGCAAAACGGGCAATATCAATCATATCTCCGTCAATGGGCGTGCTGTCGATCTTGAAGTCGCCGGTGTGAACGATCGTGCCGCCGGCACATTTGATGGCCAGACCCACAGCGTCGGGAATGGAATGATTGACATGAATAAACTCGACCTGAAACTTGCCGAGATCCACGGTGTCACCGGGCTTGACGGTGTTGAGCTTCGCCTTGCCGAGCAGGCCGTGCTCCTTGAGCTTGCCCTCGATGAGTCCGTTGGTCAGCCGGGTGCTGTAAACCGGAACATTGACCTTGCCCAGAAGATAGGCAAGAGAACCGATATGATCCTCATGGCCGTGGGTGATGCAAATGCCCTTGAGCTTTGAGGCGTTTTTCTCAATATAGGAAAAGTCGGGAATCACGATGTCAATGCCGGGCATATCCTCATCGGGGAAAGCAAGACCGCAGTCAACGAGGATCATCTCGTCCTCGTATTCAAAAACGGTTATGTTTTTTCCGACCTCGTTCAGACCGCCGAGAAAAGCGATCCGGATAGGCTTCCCTTTTTTCTCCGGCTTCTTTTTCGGGGGCTGTTTGGCAGCCTTTTTTTCAGGCGCCGGCTTCGGTGATTCTTTTTTTGCCGGGTTGGCTTTCGGAGCCGTTCTCGGCTTCGGACTGTCGGCCTTGACCGGTGCTTCTTTCTTGTCTGTCAAAAATTTATCAATATCCAGCTTTTCAAAGAGTTTCACATCATTGAGCTTGGACTCCAGTGTTTTCTTTTGGTTGCTTCTCTTTTTCTTATAGAAGAACGGCTTTGTCTTGCCTTTATTCTGCGGTTGCTGTTGTTTTGTGTTTTGCTTTTTTTCACTCATTACTGATAAAAACACTCCTTTTCTGATTTAGATTTATTTATTATTCACGGCGCAAACGCTAATTACCCATAGTAAACCATTATTGTTTATCATACTATTTTTTAGACACTATGTCAAGAAATATGCTATTAAATTTCATCGGGAAAAAGCCGCGGAGGACACAGCTCTGCTCTGTGCCCTCCGATAGGATTTATTCATCCTTGATTCTTTTGTCATAAAGCTCTCCCTTAGCGTTCATCTTGTGGGAGCGCTTTTTCGGGGAATCATCATAAAGATAATTACCCAGGTCGATTCGCAGCACACGCCGGCCGCTGTTTCTGCCGGAGGCGGGAATCGTGCGCATATACTTTTCACCGTACCAGAGCTTGAGGTACTGATCATAATAGGCGGGAGCAGGCAGCTTCAGGCCCTCAAACTCCACCTGCGTGAGGCTGTAGAACCACTTGGCCGGAAATGCGCCCTTATAGAGGTTCGGCCCCTCACCGTCAATGAGGAATACGCAGTTTTCTTTCTTGTCATAGCGAGTCAGCACCCTATTGAGCATGGCATGATAGGTCTCAAAGGGGATCAAGCGGACAAAGGGAAGGGCCAGCTTGATGAGCCTGTAGTGCGGACCGGGAACGGCGGTATTGAGCCAGCGAACATTGATCAGCCGGCGCAATGCCAGAACCTCTGCGCAATGAATCCTGCGTCCCACAGAATTATTGGCCGTCCTGTCATAGACAAAAACATTGATGAAAAGTCCGTTGTCAACGCTCTTGAACCGATTGGAAGCGGCCGTATAAAAGCTCGTTTCTTTCAGGCGTATCTTGTCATAGACAAAGTGGGACTTGGAGCCTTTTTCATAGGATTGATATTTCAGCTTCGAGGAAAGCTCGCCGGGACAGACCTGTCTGAATTTCTCATAATCCTCGCGGAACATACCGATATCAATGCTGTCCTCCCAGGGAATATAGCCCTGATACTTGACGGCACCGAGGAGGCTTCCGCCGACGAGGAAATACTTGATGGAATTTTTGCGGCAGATCTCGTCGACGCTTTTCATGATCTCCACCTCAAGGCTGCGGATCTTATCGAGCTTACCCTGATAGAGCCGCTGGGAAATCTTATCCTGAGCGTCGGCGTCGAACTCGGCAAAGGCGGTGGTATAAAGAGCCTCGTCCAAAGGCGTTTCCTCAGTCCAGCCGAGATCATGCATTTTCAGGTTGCCCATGACCTCATAGGCCTTTTCCTTGGGCATTTTTTCCACATCGTTGATATATTTTACCTCAGGATTGCGTTCAATATAGCCGTTATAGAGCTTCGTCTTGACATCATGCAGGGTAAAATTATAGTTGGCGGCGTTATAGATATTGCCCTTCTTACCCTTGACGGCAACACAGTGAACGGCACTGACCGCCTGACGGATATAGCAGCCGCTGTAATGCACCAGGCTGTCACTGGTCTTAAAGGTGACGCTGTTTTTCTCCACCAGCTCACGGATAATTTCACCCAGACCGAGCTTGGAGGTAGACTGAACAAAGGGGCCGAATATATTATCAAAGCGAATAATCTTCAGCATATTCTTGGAATAGGAGAAAGACTTTCTGCAGACATCTTCCAGCTCCATGAGGATTCTGCCCTGACGGAAATCTTTCTCGCACAGGACGAGAGATTCGATCTCACGCTCGGAAATCGCGGCAACGCCATCGAGGAAAGGTCTTACAAAATTAAAGATAGGGATAAAGACAAAGCGGCCGTTGGTGCTTCTGGCGTGACCGAGCCATTTGCGCAGGTTACGCTTCTTTTCCCGGACAAAATCATCGTCATTGTATTCGGGAAGCTGCAGATTGGCAAGATAATAATAAACTTTCTTCACAGAGGGCTTAGAGCCGCTATTGAATTCGTCGATTCCTGAGTAAATGTTGAACAGGGAATTTCCCTCAAACTCATCAAATATCTGATCGTAAAGAGCCTTATTCCGGCACTTACCCTCCAGAATCAGGTTGACCGCGCCGTCACCGGGCTTCTTGCTCTTATACATATAATATCCGGCAAGATAGGCGGCCAGTGTGTGCTCGTCGCAGATAACATTGATTTCGCACTTATTGAGCAGGTTCGGTTTGAACTTCAGGTCGTTGATTTCCTTGTCGATCAGGGAGAGCTCGTCGAGGAAGATCTGATTCATTCCCTCGCTCTCATCTTCATAGATGGGCGTTTCAAACAGTTCGCCATCCAGGTCGATCTCATGGGTATGCGCCTGCTCGGTTTCGCTGTAAAGATATTTGCCAAGATCCAGCCGGCTCAGGGCATGGCCGGAATTACGCGACGACAGTGGCAACAACTCCATGTAGTTTTTGCCGTACCAATGCTTGAGGTATTCGTCGTAGGCCTTGGGTGCCTTGAAAACCATATCCTCATAGGGTACATCAATCAGATCTTCAAACCACTCCATGGGGAAAGGACCCTTTTCCAGATTCTGTCCCACACCGTCGATGAGATAATGGCTGTTTTTCTTGCCGTCAAACATCTGCAGCGCCCACTCAAAGAAGCGGTGATAGGTTGGGAAAGGAATCTTCTTCATGATGGGCAGCATGATCTTCGAGGCGGTATAGTGAATGCCCCGTCTTGCCTTGCCCACCCAGCGGATATTGATCAGACGGCGGAAGAAGCGAATGGAATTGATGTGGAATTTCTGCATCAGCTTGGAGTTAGCGGTCTTATCATAGACGAGAATGTCGATAAACAGACCGTTCTCAATATCGCTGAAGCGGTTGGAAAATTTGGTGCTGAAATAGGTGCCCTTCAGGCGCACCTTGTCAAAAATATAGTGAGAGGTAGGCTCATCGGTATAGGACTGATAGCTCAGATGGGAAGCCAGCAGCTTGGGACAGAGCTTGCGGAACTTTTCAAAGTCCTCGCGCAGCATACCAATATCAATATCGTCGTCCCAGGGGATAAAGCCCTTGTGCCGGATGGCACCCAGAAGCGATCCGCCCACCAGGAAATAGTTGATGTCATTTTCGCGGCAAATGCGGTCAATTTCGCGCATGATTTCCATCTCGATACGCTTGATGCGCTCGAGCTTGCCCTGATAGACGGTGACATAAAAATCGCCCACATATTCTTCATCTATTTTGATCAGAGCCGTCCGGTAAAGCGCCTCCTGCAGAGGCGTTTCCTCCGGCCAGCCCAGAGACTTGATCTTGAGGTTGCCGAGGCCCTCATAGACCTTTTCCACGGCCCAGCCCGAAAGAAGATCCTCCTCGTATTCCACCTGAGGATTGCGTGAAACAAAGCTGTTATAAAGGCAATCCTTGACATCGTGGAGGGTGAAGCAATAATTGGCGGCATGATAAACATTGCCGTTCTTGCCCAGCAGATTGACCATATAGACCGCCATAACCGCCTGTCTGATATAGCAGCCGGTGAAGCTGACAAGAGAATCGGACTTTCTGAACACAATGCGGTTGTTATAAGCCAGATCGTCAATGACCGCGTCAATAGGCAGCTTGGAGGTGCAGGTGACGAGGGGTCCGAAGATATTATCGAAGCGCACAACATTCATGGGAATGTTCTTTGAGGAAAAGGCCTTGCGGCACATCTCCTCAAGCTCCAGCAAAATTCTTCCCTGACGGAAATCGGGATCGTGATTGACAACGGCTTCAATCTCCCTTTCGGAGACAGAGACAAGACCATTGTCAAGAGGTTTATTGAAATTAAAGATAGGGATCAGCAAAAAACTGCCGGCACATTCCTCTGCCAGCTTCAGCCAACGGCTCAGATTGTTTTTCTTTTCGGCCAGGAAATCTTCGTTCTCATATTCGGGCAGCTGCAGGTTGGCCAGATAAAAGAAATGTCTGTTTTTCCGGTGACTCTCTGCTTTTTCATATTCGTCACAGTCGGCCAAAACATTGAAAACCGGTCCGTCGCTGAACTGCTCCCTGATCTGATCGGTAAGCACTGCATCTCTGTTTTCTCCCTCAAGGATCAGATTGACGGTGCAGGCTTCGGACTTTTTGGCAGCCAGCAGAAAGAAACCGGCAAGATAGGCGGCAAGAGAATGTTCGTCCGCCACGATATTGATCTCATCACCGGCATAAACATCACTTTTGACATTGGCCGCCCCGAGACCGGAGACGATACATTTAAGCTCATCGAAAAAAAACTGGTTCATATTTTTCTGTCCTTTTCTGATTTTATACAAATTCCCTTTTCATATTCTGCAATCATTCGGCGCAAAAAATTCATGCCGTTATCGGTTATTCATTATACTACTGATGCCTTTCTTTGTCAACGAAAAATCAAAACGAAAAAACTGCCGCTTCTGTGCATTTTTTCCGCATCAGCCTTTTGCTTCGGGCATACTTTGTCTCAATAAAAGCAAAAACAACGGACAAAGGCTTGAACTCTGTCCGTTGAATCATTCTGACAAATGCCGGTCATGCAGAAACCATCAACCGCCTTCGTTTATTCGGCGGTGACTTTGGCTTTTGCGGCTTCCGGCTTTTTGGCCGGCTTGGCCGCTGTCTTGGCGGCCGGTTTTTTGGCGGCTTTTGCGTCGTTATTTTCCTTGGGTTTGGTCTCGGTTTTTTTCTCGCTCTTGACCTCGGCGGCAGGAGTCTCGTTCTTTTCGTCCTCGGCCTTTTTCTGCTCTGCGGCTTTTCTGGCGGCGCGCTCGGCGCGAATGCGCGCGCGCTCCTCGTTTCTCTTTCTCCAGATTTCATTATAAATTTCCTCTGTGGCAAGAGATATCTTGGTAACAGAAAAATCACAGTTGCGCGGGAAAACATACCAGGTGTCCTTGAGGGTATTCAGATCAATACAGTCTCTGAAAGCGCCGTATTTATACCGATACTCAACATGAACAGCATACTGTGACGCGGCCTGGATTTTCATGGAGAAAGGTTCGCCGTCATAATCACGGATACCCTCAACGGTGAAACCGTTCATGTCATGCACCATGTGCGCGTTGCCCAAACGCACGAAGCCTTTGGAATTGGGCAGATCGTTGACATAGCAGTCGCACTCAAAATGATAGGTTCCGGCGACAACTTCTTTCTTGACCTGCTCGCGTTCCCACTTATACCAGTCCGTGGGATATTTGAACTCCGTCTCACCGTTTTCGGCTACGAGCTCACCGTAATAATTCAGCTCCCAGGACTTTCCGCAGTGCTCACAGAAAATCCGGTGATCCTTGGAGTTCATCTTGTATTCCGTCATGCAGTGGGGGCACTGATAAAGCACCTTGTGCAGTCCCTCCGCCCTCTTGCGGTAGGTGACTTTGATGCGCTTGGAGCTCTGCCAGCGGAAATCGTCATTATAAAGTGCCTGACGGATTCTGGCGTTGATCTCCTCGGCGGAGGCCTCTTTGATCTCCTCCGGTGTAAAGATCTGATTCATTGTGGCCTCGACGGGCTTCACGGGTCTGACCACATGATTGCCCCAGAAAGGATCGTAAATATGGTGTCCCTTGCAGTTGAGGGTGACACAAGGTACGCCCATGAGCTTGACAAGCTGACCGACGGAATCGGGAATCACCTCGGTCATGCCGCAAAGGGAATAACGGGCCTCGGCATAGATGCCGAAAATCTGCTTCATTTCAATGGCCTTTTTGCACTGCTTGACCACCGTGAGATCGGAGGTATACTTTCTCTTCGGAACACCGCCGATATTACGGAAAGGATTTTCCCTGCCGATGAAATCGTCAACAGCCGCCGGGAAAAGTCCCCTTTGGGGCGCAAGGGCCGTCATAAGAATATAGAAATCATAAAAAGCATTATGATTGCAGATGAGAATATAAGGAGGCTTGAGGCCCTCCATACGTATTTTTTCCAGCTTTCCGTGATGAATCCATTTTCTCAGAAAAGAGAAACCCCACACTGCAGGCATAAGAGACATTTTCTGTATGATCATTGGGGCTTGCATGTCGAATTTTTCTTCTTCGGGTACGGGAGGGCCTTCCTTGACGAAAAGACCCAGGTTTTTAATATCCTTAAAATAATCTAACATAAGTCACCGCCATAAACATAAAGTTGCGAATATTATATCACAATCAGAATGAAGTTGCAACGATTAATTTGTAAAAAATTTGTTGTTTTGTGTGAAACCGGTTTCACTTTGTAAAACCATGACGAAAACGACATCCTGTGAGAGACGAAATCCGAGAAAAAATCAGCAAAAACACCGGATATTTTTTGCTCTCTATTTACAGCGGAAAAGAATTATGATAGACTATAGTCAATTATCTTTTTCATGAAAAGGAGAAGGCACATGAAAGCAAAAATCACGCTGGCCGGCGAGCTGAAAGTCGGCAAGATAGACAGAAGAATTTTCGGTTCTTTCATTGAACATCTCGGACGCGCTGTCTACGGCGGCATATATGAGCCGGGACATCCCCTGGCCGATGAGGACGGTCTGCGCACCGATGTGATCAAGCTCATTAACGAACTGGGTGTACCCATTGTGCGCTATCCCGGCGGCAACTTCGTTTCCGGCTATGACTGGGAGGACGGCGTCGGCCCTGTGGAGCAAAGACCCAAAAGGCTTGAGCTGGCATGGGGTGTGACGGAAACCAATCAGTTCGGCACCAACGAATTCATGAAATGGTGCCGCAAGGCCAACACCTCTCCCATGATGGCAGTCAATCTCGGCACAAGAGGTCCCGAACAGGCAAGGCAGCTCGTTGAATACTGCAACCACAAAAGCGGCAGCAAATATTCCGACATGAGAATTGCCCACGGATATCAGGATCCCTGGGACGTCAAGCTCTGGTGTCTGGGCAACGAAATGGACGGCAAATGGCAGATGGGCGCCAAAACCGCCTATGAATACGGTCGGACGGCAAACGAAGCCGCCAAGCTCATGAAATGGGTCGATCCCTCCATTGAAACCGTCCTGTGCGGCTCCTCCAACAGAGGTATGGCCACTTTCGGCGACTGGGAGGCAACCACCCTGGATCTGGCCTACGACAATGTCGACTATGTATCCCTCCATCAGTATTATGACAACCGCAGCGGCGACACGGCCTCTTTCCTGGCCAAAAGCATGGAGCTGGACGATTTCATTTACAGCGTCATCTGCGTCTGCGATTTCGTCAAAGCCAAAAAGCGGACCAAAAAGCAGATCAACCTGTCTTTCGACGAGTGGAATGTCTGGTATCATTCCAACGGCATTCCCTTTGAAAAGTGGTCGGTGGCACCTCATCAGCTCGAGGATATTTATAACTTTGAGGACGCTCTGCTGGTGGCATGTCTGCTCATCACCCTGCTGCGCCATGCCGACCGGGTCAAGGTCGCCTGTCTGGCTCAGCTGGTGAATGTCATCGCTCCCATCTTCACCGAAAACGGCGGCGGAGCTTTCCGTCAGACCATATTCTATCCCTTTGCCGCCATGTCAAAATATGCCACCGGCGTCTCTGTTAAACCGATTATTGACTGCCCGAAATATGACTGCAAGGAATTCACCGATGTCCCCTATCTGGAAGCCATCGCCTCCTGGGACGAGGAAAAAGGCGAGGTTGCCCTTTTCTGCGTCAACCGTTCCCTGGAAGAAAGTCTCGAGCTCGACATCAATATGCTCGGCTTCGAGGGCTATCAGGTGTGCTCCTTTGAGTCCATGGACGGCTATGATGTCCGTCAGGAAAACACTTTCAATGACGAAAGGGTCAAGATGCATGCCAATCCCCTGCCCGAGGACAACGGCACAGCCGTCACCGCACAGCTCAAGCCCCTTTCCTTTAATGTCATCCGGTTCAAGAAGAAATGAAGCTGACAAGAAACGCGCTGAAATATATCGCCGTGGCGGCGATGCTGATTGACCACATCGGCTTGCTTTTCGTGCCCATTACGACGCCTTTGGGTACGGCTATGCGGGTCATCGGCCGTTTCACGGCACCGACCATGTGTATGCTTCTGGCCGAGGGATATTCCCACACCTCTTCCAAGGCGAAATACGCCCTGCGGCTTCTGATCTTCGCTCTGATCTCTCAGTTTCCTTATACCTACATGTTATACGGAGAACTGCGCTTCGACAAATTCAGCATGATCACCACGCTGTTTCTGTGCTTTGTGATGCTGATTTGCACCGAGAAGATCAAGTACACGGTGCTGAAAGCATTGGCTGTCATTGTCACCATCGCCCTGTCCTCCCGGTGCGACTGGGGTATCGTCGCGCCGATGTGGGTTCTGACCTTTTATTTCTGCCGCGACAGCAAGGCGAAGACCGCCGTTTTTTACAGTCTTTGCTGTCTGTTCTGGCTCTTCCGCTGTATGCTGAATACAGTGGATCAGGGACGGCTCTGGACCGAGGCCCTATGGCAGGCTGGCGTTTTCTCCCTGCTGCCCGTCATTTTCCTCTATCACGGAGAACCGGGAAAGAAAAACGCCTTTTCCAAGTGGTTCTTCTATATTTTCTACCCGTTACATATCCTGATCCTCGCCTATATCTTCAGGCATTGATCACCGCCGCAATACTCCCGACCGAAAGAGTATTGCGGCTTTTTTGACCATCAGGCGATTTGTGACAGAATTGTCAGAAAAAAGTCACCGAAATGTAACCTTGACAAAATATAATCAAAGCATCAGTTCAGAAAGTGAAAGGAGAAATTTTCAATGGACTTACTCAGAATCGAACATCTCACAAAGATCTACGGCAAGGGCGAAAACGAAGTCAGAGCCCTCGATGATGTCAGCTTTACGGTACCAAGCGGCCAATTCCTGGCCATCATCGGAGCCTCCGGCTCCGGCAAAAGCACGCTATTGCATATTTTAGGCGGCGTGGACAGACCCACCGGCGGCAAGGTTTACCTTGACGATCAGGATGTCTATGCACAGAACGAGGATCAGCTGGCGATCTTCCGCCGCAGAAGAGTCGGACTGATCTATCAGTTCTATAACCTCATTCCCGTGCTGAATGTGACGGAAAACATCACCCTGCCCATGCTCATGGACGGCAGAAAGGCGGACAAAAAATATCTCGCCGACCTCATCCGGACCCTCGGCCTTGAGGGCAGAGAAAACCACCTGCCCAACGAGCTTTCCGGCGGTCAGCAGCAGAGAGTATCCATCGGCAGAGCCCTCATCAATTCTCCCACGGTCGTTCTGGCCGATGAGCCCACGGGTAACCTCGACTCCAAAAACACCCATGAGATCATGGAGCTGCTGAGAACCTCAAACAAGCAATACGGACAGACACTGATCGTCATTACCCACGATGAGAATATCGCCCTGCAGGCTGACCGTATCATCACGCTGAAGGACGGCAAAATTGCAGGAGACAATCTTGTGCGCAAGGCAGGTGAATAAAAATGAATGTTTTTCACACCTTCACGCGGAAAAGCCTGCGTAAAAACAAAACCCGAACCATCGTGACCATCATCGGTATTATCCTTTCCGTGGCCATGTTCACCGCCACCACGGAAGCCTTTTTCTCAGCCAGAGAATACCTGGCGGAAATGACCGCAAGAATGGACGGTTCCTTTCATGTCACGGTCTTTGACCTGGAAAAACCGGCGCTCGACGAACTGACAAAGGACGAGCGAATCAAAAAAAGCGTAACCCTGCAGAGTCTCGGCTACGCCGAAATGGAAAACAACAACGACTATAAACCTTATGTCTATCTGGCCGGCATCGACAGCCGGTTCGCCGACATGATGCCGATTTATATCACCGAGGGCCGGATGCCGGAAAAAGAAAATGAGATTCTCGTGCCGAAGCACCTGATCGAGGACGGCGGTGTGAAAATCAAGGTAGGCCAGAGCCTGAAACTTGATGTGGGCACCTGTGTCAGCGACAATGACGGAAAGGCTCTCTATCAGGAGCACCGCTACGACATACCGTCGCAGGAAAAGATCATCGACAAAAAAGAAATGACCTTTACCGTGGTGGGAATATGCGAGCGTCCCAACTATTACATTGAACCCTACAGTGCCCCCGGTTATACTCTTTACACCACCGCGCGGCAAGGCGGAGCCTATGCTTCCACGGTCTTTTTCACCCTCAAAAACACCCGAAACACCGTCAAGGTTTATGATGAACTGAACAAGAAATACAACAACAGCGAAGTTAACCCCGACCATTATGTGACCTATAACGACGGTTTGGTTATGCTTTACGGTGCCTCTGATGACACAGCCTTCTTGAGGATATTTTACGGCTTAATGTCAATACTCATCGCGCTGATCATCTTCGGTTCCGTGGCACTGATCTATAACTCTTTTTCCATCTCCATCAGCGAAAGAACCAAACAGTTCGGTCTGCTCAAATCCATCGGTGCCACCAAGAAACAGACCACGAAAACCGTACTGTACGAGGCTTTCATGCTGTGTGTGATCGGCGTCCCCTTGGGACTGATTTCCGGCTGCGCCGGCATCGCCGTCACCTTCCGTCTGCTCTCTGATGAATTTTTGAAATTCCTGAACTACAGCAGTGAGTTTGCAGACCTGAAGATGAAGTTTATCCTTTCTCCCCCGGCACTGATTCTCTCTGCCGTCATCGGTATCCTGACGGTTCTGATCTCCGCCTATATTCCGGCAAGACGGGCAAAAAGAATCGATCCGATTGAAGCGATCCGCCAGTCAAAGGACATCAAAATCAGCCGCCGAAGCGTCAAAATCTCACCTCTGACGGAAAAGGTTTTCGGCTTTGCCGGTATGATTTCCTCCAAATATTTCAAGAGGAATAAAAAGAAATACCGCGTGACGGTTCTCTCCCTTTTCGTCAGCGTGGTGCTCTTCATCACGGCGTCCTCTCTGAGCACCTATTTCACCGATGTCATCGAGCTGGAAGCCGGTGATGACGGCTATGACATCGAGCTTTCTTTCTACGGTGACTATCAGCAGAAAGACCTCGACAGTTTCATGGAAAAGGTGAAAAAACTCGACGCTGTTGACAACGCCATCGTGCTCAATTGCACCTCCAAGGAAGCCCTGATCCCCACAGATGAAGTATCAAAGGATTTTGCGGAAATACGCAGCGAACTGATTTATTCGGATTATATCATGGGATATATCAATTTTTACTGCGTGGAGGACAGCGCTTTCGAGGCGCTGTGTCAAGAAAACGGCCTGAATTTTTCCGACTTCACCGACAAGAACAACCCGCGTTGCCTGATGTATGACTACCAGCCTTATGTCAATGTCGATGACAACGACAAGGTGACAAAGGGCGCCTATGCCACCTTTCATGACGAAAAGGTTCCCGGTACCGTTACGGTTTACACTCCGAAAGATATAAAGCATTACTGGTTCTCCCACTTTGATCGGGTGAATAATGAGATCCGCTGCTTCTATCAGGCGACCAGTGAATTTGACGAACAGGGCAATCTGATCTTTGACGAGTCGACGCTTCCCTCCGACCAGCAGGAAATCAGCCTGAGTATGCAGGAAGCCGTCATCAAGCAGGAATTGAATATCTCCAAGGTCTTGACGGAAAAGCCCTATTTCCTCCCCTACGCCAGCACGGCTATCATCATTCCTCAAAGCATGGAAACCGCCGGCGCTTTCCGGAGCATCGAATTTGACGGCGGCTATGTCGCAAAGATTATGGCAGAGGATCACGCCACGGCGCAGAAAAACATTGAAGATCTGCTGGAAGAAACCGGTTTGAGCTATCGCTGTAATGTTTTCAATAACGCCGCCAACATGGAATCCATGCGCGCCCTCGTCACCGTCGCTAATGTATTGGCTTACGGCTTTATCGTGCTGATTTCTCTCATTGCCGCCACCAATGTTTTCAACACCATCAATACCAATATCGGTCTTCGCCGCAGAGAGTTCGCCATGCTCAAATCCATCGGTATGACCAAAAAGGACTTCTGGAAAATGGTTTGCTTCGAGTCCCTGCTCTATGGCTTGAAGAGTCTGCTGTTCTCCATACCGGTCTCCGTCGGAACCACCTATCTGATTTACCGGATTGTCGGTTCCGCAGGCTACAACAACATGTTCTATCTGCCTCTTGGTAATTTCGCCATCGCCATTGCCAGCGTCTTTATCATCGTCTTCCTGAGTATGCTCTACTCCATGAGCAAGATCAACAAGGAAAACACCATTGAGGTATTACGACAGGAAACCACCTAATATCCCGCACATATCAAGTCAGAGCCGCCGAGGAAATCCCCGGCGGCTCTGACTGTCGATAAATGCGCCCGAGCGCATTTTCACTTTTTTTATTTTCTCCTCTCTTGCATTGACGGGAGCCTTGTGATAGAATGGGTATAATCAATTTTGCCGCGCAAAGCGGCAGAAAGCAAGGAGACGATCTTATGTTTGATAAGCCGGAATTTGACAGCAACGGCATCAAGACGATATGTGAAATGGGTAAAATCCACCCGGAAATGAACATGACAATCCGCGTCAAGCGTTTCCGTGAAGAGGAAACAATGACTGTCTGCGATGAAAAATGCGAGACGGCTTTTCTGATCTTGCAGGGAGAGGCGGATATTTCATGGAACGGCAAAACCGAAAAAATGAAAAGGGAGAATCCCTTTGTCAAAACGCCCTATTGCCTCCATGTGCCCAAAAACACAAAGGTCACCGTAACGGCAAAATCTGCCACGGAGATTCTGATTCAGCAGACAGACAATGACAGAGATTTCGACTGCGTTTTTTACCGGCCCGAGGATGTCCTTTATCAGGAGTTCGGCAAAGGTCAGTGGGACGGCGCCGGACACAGAATCTGCTCCACGGTATTTGACTATGACAATGCCCCCTATTCCAACATGGTTCTCGGCGAAGTCTTTAATCAGCCGGGAAAATGGTCCAGCTATCCCCCGCACCATCACCCCCAGCCGGAGGTTTATTACTATCAGTTTGACAAGCCTCAGGGCTTCGGCGCCTGCTTCGTGGGAGAGAATGTCTATAAAAGCGTTCAGGGCTCCGCCTGCTATATCACCGACGGTCACGATCATCAGCAGGTCGTGGCGCCCGGTTATGAAATGTGCTACATCTGGATGATCCGTCACATTGACGGTGATCCCTGGTATAAGACCACCCGCTTCTATTCCAAGGAGCATGAGTGGCTGGCCAAGCAATAAAAGGCGGCAAGAGAAATGGCGTATTTGTTTTCACATTTCAAAGAGAAGATCACCCCCGACGGGGAACAGATCTATTTTTCCCTGAGCCGTGACGGTCTGCACTGGGAGGAGCTCGCCGGCGGCGAGCCGATCCTCACCGCACAAAAGGGCGAAAAAGGCTGCCGCGACATCGAAACGGTACGGCTTCAGGACGGTTCTTTCGTCATTCTCACCACGGATCTTTCCATCGCCTACCGCATGGACGATCAGGGCCGTGTGGACTGGAAGCAGGTCAACCGCACCGGCAGCAAATGTCTGCGCCTTTATCGCAGCCCTGATCTGATGCACTTCAGCGAAGAAGAACTGATTGATTTCGGCAGAGAGGACTTCGGCTGTATGTGGGCTCCCGAGGTCTACTGCGAGGAAGAGACGGGAGAATATCTCATTCACTGGGGCTCCACCGTGGCCGCCGATGACTACAGTCACATGGCGATTTACGGCAGCGTCACCAAGGATTTTCGCACTTTCAGCCGGCCGAAGCTGTTTTTTGAAAAGGAAAATGAGATCCTTGACACGCACCTGAGAAAAATAGACGGGATCTACCATCTTTTCTATAAAAACGCCGACTCCCCTGCCATGAATATGCACGCCACATCCAAGGCACTTTTCGGACCCTACGAGCACGATGAAGCCTTCGAGAAATACATGGCGACCTTAGAAAAGCCCGGCTCCTATGAAGCGCCGACCACTTTCACCCTCCCCGACGGCCGATGGTGTCTGATGCTCGACTTTTTCGTCTGTGAAAAGGAAAAAATGGGATATGTGCCCTTTATTTCTCCGGCACCCGGAGACAGCCATTTCCGCATGGCGAAAGAAAGCTTCCGCTTTCCCTACGGCTTCAAGCACGGCGGCGTTCTGGAAATCAGCGACGAGGAATACGAGGCGCTGAAAGCGTTCTATCACTAAAAGAAAAGTACCGTTCAAGCCGAGCGGTACTTTTTCATTTCTGCGATTATTTCTCTATTAATTTGCCGATGCGCTTGACAAGCACCTTGACCATGGGAATACTGACAACGGACAGCAGAACGCCCTTGATCACATTCAGAACCGTGGCGGAGCCGATGGCTGTCCACAGCGTTGCCGAATCAAGATCGATGCCGAGGAAATACTTGAAAAACAGCGGTGTGATGAGGTAATTGGCGCCGAGACCGACAAGGACGATGCTGACCACGCCCACAAAACAGCCGACGATCAGGCCCTTATTCTCCTGCTGTTTTTTCGCAAAAGCGGCACTCACCAGAGAGAAGGGAACCACAAAAGCACAGCCCACGAGGAAATTCATCAGATTGCCGAAGCCCATCTGTGTGCCGACGCCCTTGACCATCAGCTCGATCAGGTTTTTCACCAGCTCGATCACCACACCGGCGCCGGGGCCATAAACGATGGCGCCGAAGAGGGCCGGAATATCGCTCAGATCCATTTTCAGGTGACCCACAGCCGGCGGCGCGATGGGAAATTCCAGCAGATAGAGCACGAAAGCGATGGCGCTGAGCATGGCTAACACGCAGATTTTGACCAGATTTTTCTTTTGATTTTGTTGCATGACATTCACTCCTGACAAAAATAAAAATCGCCCAAGGTAAATACCACGGGCGAAAACACTATCATATCAAATATGAGTATCTCTTCTTTCATCCGGACTATACCGTCGGCTTCGGATTCACACCGAATCTGCACGGACTATCGTCCGGCTCGCGGGCTGGGGAGCATGGCTCCGACACCGCCGGTGAGGAATTTCACCTCGCCCTGAAGATTTATCTTGCTGATATATTACCACTTTATGCGACAGTTGTCAAGGGGTGCAGACCATTTTTTCGACAAAATGCCCTCCGCCCGAGAAAACAGGACGGAGAGCAGATGGCTTAAAAGTGAGTGTGGACAGAATCAGTGCTTGGCGCCGCAGGCGCAGATCTTATTCTGACCGAAGAGCTTCTGGAAGAAATTGAACAGGCGGAAGAAGAAGCCGACGATACCGCCCTTGTGGCAGTTGCAGGTGCAGGTGTCGGAGGAGAAATGGATGGTAGCGTCATAAAGAGGATCATTATATAAGCTTATATAAATCGCGTTCCACTGTTCTTTTGTACCGGTGTAGTAGACATCGGTGAGGTTGTCACAACCCTGGAAAGCAGATTCACCAATGCTCGTTACGCTGTCCGGGATTGTAATACTTTCCAGGCTGTTACAAGATTCAAAAGCATAAGCTTCTATGCTTGTTACGCTATTCGGAATGGAAATACTTCTCAGGCTCAAGCAATCACTAAAAGCAAACATATCTATGCATGTTACACTATTTGGAATGGAAATACTTGTCAGACTGGAACAGAAACGGAAAGCACTCTCACCAAGACTTGTTACGCTGTTTGAGATCGTTACACTTGTTAAGCTGCGACAACCACAGAAAGCATACTCACCTATACTCGTTACGCTGTCCGGAATCACGATACTGGTCAGATTAGCACACCAAGAAAAAGCAGAATCACCTATGCTGATTACACTGTCCGGGATCACGATGCTTGTCAGGCTTTCACAATTATCAAAAGCATTCATATCAATGCCTGTTACGCTGTCAGGGATCGTATAGCATTCTCTGCTGTTTCCCATTGGATATTGAATCAGTGTTTTTTTACTTTTATCAAACAACACACCATATTCATCATTAGCAAAACTCAAATTGTTTTCATCTACGGTGAAGCATTCCAAGCTGTAGCATGATTTAAAAGCATCTACACCTATACTTGTGACGCTTGCCGGAATCGTAATACTTGTCAGGCTTTCGCAAACACCGAAAGCCTCCTCACCTATGCTTGTGACACTTTCCGGAATTACGATACTTGATAGGCTTCCGCAACCAAAGAAAGTAGAGTCACCTATGCTCGTTATGCTCTCAGAAATCGCGATACTTGTCAGGCTTTCACAATCAAAAAAAGCATACGCTCCTATGCTTGTTACACTGTCAGGGATCACGATATTTGTCAGGCCAATACAAAAGGCAAAAGCATCCACATCTATACTTGTGACGCTGTCAGGAATTGTAATACTTTTCAGGTTTTCACACCAATTGAAAGCATACTCACCTATACTGATTACACTGTCGGGGATCGTGTACGATGTTCTGCTGTTTCCTGCGGGATATTGAATCAGTGTTTCGATACTCTTATCAAATAAGACACCATATTCATCATTGGCATAGCTCAAATTATTTTTATCTACAGTGATACTTGTCAGACTGTAGCAAGATCCAAAAGCAGACTTACCTATACTTGTTACGCTCTCTGGGATCACGATACTTGTCAAGCCGTAGCAATCATTGAAAGCAGAATAACCTATGCTTGTTACGCTGTCCGGAATCATGATGCTTGTCAAGCTACTGCAACCAAAGAAAGCAAAATCACCTATGCTGATTACACTGTCAGGGATCGTGACATTTGTCAAGTTATCACAACACGAGAAAGCATCTTTACCTATGTTCGTTACACCATTTTCAATTTTAACAGATGCAATATTTTCAGAATAAAATGGCGAGCTCATTTCCACCGTCCAATTACCATAATCCCACATATCTCCCTCACCGCTGATGACAAGCTCGCCGGTACTCTCATCAAAGTTCCAGAAGACATTATCGCCGCACCGACCCGTGGGTTCCAGGGCACTTGCGCCGAAAACAAAGCAGACGGCTAACAGCGAAATGATAGCGATCAACAAAAATGTTTGAGTGATTTTTCTGTTTTTCATAGTGATTCCTCCAAATTCTAATAGCTTTAGCGGTATATTATCCTACTTTATCCGATTAATTAATACTATGAATAAAATAAAGTGATTGAAGACAGCATCAATGCTTGACGCCGCAGGCGCAGATCTTATTCTGACCAAAGAGTTTCTGGAAGAAATTGAACAGGCGGAAG
>JAQXMV010000055.1 GCA_029013165.1 Oscillospiraceae bacterium
TCTCAGTCGGTCAGAATGCGAAAACTGAGTAATGACGGATTGCTGACAATGGATAAGATATTCGAGATTATGACCGAGGTTAAGGGCAATCAGGTGGAGGTTTTGAAGATACCGACCGACAGAGTCCGGCAGTATTTCAAGCCGAACACCACCTACAAGCAGATGGAAGATTATATCGTAAAGGCATTGGAACACTATGCGCTTTACCTGAAAAGACAGAGAAACAGAGACAGCCGATAAGGCTGATTATTGTAAAGGAGGTTTATAGATGAACAGAAACAGCAACAGACCTGTGATAGATATTCAGCGAATTCCCGTTGGTGAAAAGCCGCTTGAGGAGCTTGCGGCGGAGGTTTACGGCTGGCTTTTTCAGAGCAAAAGCACAGCGAAGTCATCAGACGGCACATTCGCAAACCGTAAAAAACAGCACTACAATGACAGTATAAAGATGATTTCAGGAGGAAAAGAAGATGACACAGCAGCTTAAGAAAACAGCCCTTTATTGCAGGCTTTCCAAGGACGATGAAAGGCAGGGTGAGAGCCTGTCCATTGAAACTCAAAAGTCCATGCTCGTGCGCTATGCACAGGAGAACGGACTGCTACCCTACGAGATTTATGTGGATGACGGGTATTCGGGTTTGAATTTTGACAGACCGGACTTTCAGCGAATGATTGATGATGTTGCGACCGGTAAAATCGGTGTGGTCGTTGTTAAGGATTTAAGCCGTTTCGGTCGTGACCATATCGTTGTCGGGCAGTATCAGGAATTGTATTTTCCGTCCAAAAAGGTGCGTTTTATCGCATTAAACGACGGAATTGATACTCTGAACAGTCACAGCACCGACTATGCGGCACTGAAAAATGTAATCAACGAGTTTTACAGCCGTGATACTTCAAGGAAGATAAAAGCCGCCTTCCGTTCCAGAGCGAAAGACGGAAAGTATCATTCCAAAACTGCGCCGTTTGGATATCTCAAAGACCCGGACGATCACAATCATCTAATCCCTGACCCGGAAACCGCACCGGTGGTGGTTAAGATTTACGACCTTGTGTTGAAGGGCTGGGGCAATCACCGTATCCGTGATTATCTGAGGGAAACCAAAGTGCCGGTGCCGTCCTGGTATATGCACATCAGGGGCATTGAGGACAAATCCCATATGTTTCCCGATGAAGAATCCAAGTATATCTGGAGACCTGATACGCTTCGTCTTTTGATTCGAAACCGTGTGTACTGCGGTGACTGTGTTCTCTGCAAATCCGATACGGTTTTCAAGACAAAAAAACACTTTAAGACAGATGAAGCCGACTGGATTACGGTAGAAAACACCCACGAGCCTATTGTATCAAGAGAGACTTGGGAAAGAGCAAACGAGCTGGTTGCCGTCAAGCGCAGAGAATACAAGGAAACGCTGAAGGACGATTTGAATATCTTTTCCGGACTTCTCAAATGCGCTGACTGCGGAAAGGCACTGAGCCGCAGGAAATACGGCTCCAACAGTTCCCATATGATTTATGTCTGCGGAACCTATGCCACCTACGGCAGTCATAAATGCACCCAGCACAAAATTTTTGAGGAGGACTTAACGGCGGCAATGCTTGCCGATATACAGGAATTGTTTTCTGCCGTTAAAAAGGACAAGGCAAAACTGATTGACCTGTTGATAAAGAACAAGGCAAAAAACGAGGGTAAGGCTCTGAACACGAAAGACGCACAGTACAAGAGAGTCTGCAAGCGTTTGGAGGAGGTTAACCGCCTTGTGGACAAGCTGTATGAGGACAATATTTCGGGGAAAATCAATGAAACCAACTTTGTCCGTCTGCTCAGTAAATATCAGCAGGAACAGGAAAGCATACTTGCCGAAAAAGGAAAGCTGGAAAGCGAAACCGCCGCTGTGTGTGAAATCCGCAGTGATGCAGAGCAGTTTGCAGACCTCTTGGAACGATACGGCGATATTACCGAGCTGACGCCTGAAATTCTCAATATGCTGGTTGATAAAATTATGGTGTATGAGCCGAGAGCTGTTGACGGCGTTATGCGACAGCAGATTGATGTTTATTACCGTTATATCGGCGTGGTAAAGCTGGTGGATTACGGTTCTACCACCTACTACAAGTCCGGCGAGGTGCTTACTGCCGCAAAGAAGCGTGAGAACGCAAAGATGGAAAAGAGAATTGTAGCTGTCAAGGAAGAAATACAGAGCGATGAAGCCGTTTCAGCATAATTTCCTTTTCAGCCGGTAAAGTGTCACTCTCTGTGGGTGGCACTTTTCTTTTGCGGTGATGTCATCTTTATGCGTATGTCACTAATGTTTCGCTCCCTGATGACTTTGACAAGATACTTTCCGTTATGCGTTCTCGCTCGGTATCTGTCAGTATCATCCTACAAAACTTGGCACAGCTTAAAGCGCTGTTTGAGAAGCAATGGGAGTCGATTGTCGGCAACTGCGATGAGTTTCTGTACCTCGGCGGCAACGAACAGTCCACCCACAAATATGTGAGCGAGCTGCTCGGTAAATCCACGATTGATACCAACACCTATGGCAAAAGCGAAGGTCGAAGCGGCAGTTATTCAACTAACTACCAAATCAGCGGTCGAGAGCTGCTAACCCCGGACGAGGTTCGTATGCTTGATAACCGTTACGCAATTCTCTTTATCCG
>JAQXMV010000056.1 GCA_029013165.1 Oscillospiraceae bacterium
TTTCTTCAGAGCCTCCCTTCCTGCGCTTGTTGAAGTATTTTTTCTTTTGCCGTTAGCGAAGTTGTTCATTTTAAGTGAAAGGCATTTCGCGCTTTGCGACGCGCGACAGGGGCTCTGCCCCTTGACCCCGCAAGCCTTTGAAAAGGCTTGAGCGAAACTTTACTTGATTTTCCTTATAACAAAGCCGATCTGCAGTGATTTGCTACAGATCGGCTCAACTTTTAGATTGACATTCTCAGAAGCCGCCTATCAGTCGGCGTTCTCCTCCTCAACCTTATCAATAACATCCTGCGGAATGGCTTCACCATGTTTAACAAACAGAAGCATCGCAACGCACAGCAGGAAAGCAATGGGGCTATAATAGAACAGCGACATATAAGTTCCGCTGACCATCGCCACCAAACCGTAAACAATGGGAGATGCAATCTGTGCAGAGAAAGTTGCGGTGTAATAGTAGCCGGTGAAGGTACCTACCTTATCAAGACCGCCGATCTCCAGCACCAGAGGCAGGGTGTTGACCGTAATGCACATATTGGCAAGGCCACCGAGAACCAGAACCGGGAAAATAAGGATCTTCAGTATTTTGACAACGCCGTCAACGGAATCCTTAATATTGGTCAGTGCGGCTGCGTAATCGCCGTCAGCGACTTCCTTGCCTAGAACATTTTCACTGGCAGTAATGAGAGAATCCAGCGTAAACTCTCCGCCGGTGCTCTCCTCCAGCTTGGCGGTAATCTTCTCGTAGTTGCTTCCCTCTTCCATTGTGGAAAGATAAGCTATGTAACCGTCTATGGTCAGTGCTTCATATTCGGCAGAGATTTCGCCGTTTTCGGCGGCGTCCTTACTGGCCTGCTTAAGCTCGGTGTTGACATCGACGATCGCCGAATCAATATTGGCATAAACCTTATTAGACTGAACATATTTGGTTGTGGAAAGTCCGTCGCTTGCAATCAGTATGGAGAACACAGCAAAGAAGATCACAAAGGCGACAATAAACACCGAAAGTCCTGCCATGATGGTTTTCTTTCTGCCGAACTTTCTGCCGAATTTACCTGCCGGAATCGCGGCAATAGCAGAGCAGACAGCGAAAATCGCCATCAGAATGGTAGCCTTTGCCGTTGCCAGGTGAAGAATCTCCTGAGCAAAAAGGGAGAAGAAAGTCGTAATAGCATTGGTGCCGCAGAAGAGGAAGAAGAGGGAAACCAGCATAAAGCCGAGACTCTTTCTCTCACCCTTGGAGAGCTTATTGGCTTTTCTGGCCGCCTTTTCGGCTTTTTTGGCTTCCTTTTCAGCTTGCCGTCTGGCGGCGGCATCCATAGCCATATTCTGATCGGCTTTGATCTGAATCCGGCTGTCCTGTTCCTTGACAAAGAAAAGCAGGATCAAGGCACCGATCACCATAACCACGGAACCGATGATGAAAACGATGGGATAAACCTGACTCTCATCTGTGGCTTTTCCGAAAAGAAGTGTGTAAATGAAAGTGGCGATTGTGCCGGCGATCATACCGATGAAGCCGCCGACGCCACCCATCAGATTGATGATGGCGTTTCCTTCGCTTCGCAGCTCAGGAGGCGTCAGGTCAGGCATCAGCGCAACGACAGGTGCTCTCCAGAGAGACATGGTGAAAACAAAGAGAATGATGAATACCATGGTTGCCGTCAGGCTGCCCGTGCGAAGTGCCACAAAGGGAATGATCGCAAAAAGCAAAGCGGAAATCGGGGCGCCGAAAACAATGAAGGGACGGCGTTTACCGAGCTTTGAGTGGCAGTTATCCGAGAGCTTGCCGAAAGCCGGCTGGAAGATAACGCCGAAGATATTATCGAAAGTCATGATGATACCGATGAAAAGCGGTACCAGTGAAATGCTGGTTCCGAAGCCGACATTTTCGCCCTGTGAACGGGCAAAAGCGGCCAGGAACGGCAGAGCCTCGTTGAGTTTGGCGCTGAGCTGAGTGACAAATGCCGACTCTGTCAGAAGTTTATTCAGTATTTTGGTGATGTACGGGTCATAAATTGCCCAGGCGATAGATGCTGCCATAAAACCGAAGCCGGTCAGTATGGTTAGTTTGACATTGAGCTTTTCTTGTTTGGTTTCTGCCATGTCATAACCCCTTTCTGTTATTTCTTTGCTCCCCCTTTCAGTAAAAAGGCAGCTTTGGGAGCAACTTACATTATATCTTTTTCCGGCGGTGATTGCAATACAGATGATAAATTTCGGCAAAGTGTACATCACTATCCCTTTTTTATTATGCAATTAGACTAAGGCAAAAAGGAAGTTCCATAAAGCATATAACAGAGCAAAAATCGGGATAGCAGAGTCGGCATACGGCGTAGCGGTGGATCGGAATTAATGGGGGAGGAAAAGGAGAGGTGGAAGGCCCGGCGGCTTCGCCGCCGGGGCGAGGGCGGCAGCCCTCGCTGCCCGCCGCGATAGCGGCGGGCATGGCGCGCGCGGGAGCGCGCGCCAATGCGGCCCCGGCAGGCACTCACTTTCCTTTTCGCCGCCAACCTCTCCTTCACGAAGCCGGCAACAGGTTCCCTTAAAACCAACCACCAAAATTATTTTTTTCTCTGTGTGTACCCTATCACTGAACCTATCAAGGGAAAATGAACTTTGTCTGAAAATACCGCTAATTTTTGCCTATCTCTTGACAAAATCGGTGTAAATGTAGTATTTTATTATCAGTATATTTTGATGATCCTGCGGTTCATGAAGAAACCCTTAGAATAAAAGCAAAGGAGCTTGCAAATGAAAAAGGAATTGAAAGTGATTATCGCCATCGTGGTCGTTATATGGGCCTTTGTCATGGGCTTTGAGCTCGGCATATATAAAGAAAAAAAGAACGAGAATGCCAATGCGGCGGCAATTGCCTCGTCAACCACTACTACCATGCCGTCAACGGTGACCACCACGGCACCGACGACAACGGCACCCACGGCTCCGTCCAGTACGGCTTCCACTTCTCCGGACGCCTCAGCTCCGTCGGCCGATCCCTCTCAGAGCAGCACGGCTCCGGCCGCCAAAGATCCCTCTGCTATGTCGAAAGACGAGATTATCGCAGAAATGACAAAAGCCATGAATCAGCTCAAAAATGAGCAGAACATGACCGCTAATAAGAACGCGTCCGTTGTGGTGAATGTCACCAGCTGTTCCGTCCAGTCCGCTGTCAGCACCATTAATAAGGTCGTCAAGGGCATCACCGACAAAATGGCTCCCTCCGAGACCTTCACTTTTGTCAACGGTCAGGCAACAAACTCCGAGGGTGCAACGGTTACACCGAGAGATGTCATTCCTCCCACAGGTAAAGATTTTGCTATCACAGCTGACGGCGTGGCCTCTGCCACCGCCACCAAGCAGGGCGAAAACACCGAATACACCATCGTCACCGTGGTGGAAGACACGACGATAGAAAACCCGATTCCTCCTTATAACTCCGGTGTGATCGGTTACCTTGATGTCAATTCTTTGGGTATCCCCTTCAATATCACCAAAGGCGATATGCACTATCCCGGTTCTACCATTACGATCACGGTCAATCCGGCAGGCAAGGTTGTCAAAATCGTCAGCAGTCTGCCTATGACCGGCGAAGGTGCCGCGAAGATTATGGGCATGGAGGGCACGGCAACCTTTGAGGGAGGCCTGAACGAAAGCTGGGACTTCACTTATTAATATCGAATGCCACGAACATCAGCATAATAATGCAGGAGACACAGATTTTTCCGTGTCTCCTCTTTTTTTGCGTACGAGCGAATACTTGTCCAGTTTCGCTCTAATTCGATATTCCTGCCATAAAAAAAGCCGAATAGATTTTGCCCAGGCAAAACCTATTCGGTGTCTGTTTCACGGTTTCCTTACGGCAGAACGAAGCCGCATTTTTTCATGACCTTGGTCAGGGTTCTGTTGGCGATTCGGGAGGCACTTTCGGCGCCCTTTGCCGCCATTTCCTTGAGATAGGCCTGATCTTTCATGAACATTTCATATCGTTCTCTCACGGGACGCAGCTCTTCCACCACGGCTTCTCCCACGGCGTTCTTGAAGTCGCCGTAGCCCTTGCCGGAAAAATCAGCGGTGATCTGATCGTAATCCAGACCCGTGCAGCAGGAATAAATGCCCATGAGGTTGTTGATGCCGTCCTTGCCCTCGCCGTAATATACACCGCCCTCGGAGTCTGTCACAGCGCTTCTGATCTTCTTCATGATGGTTTCCGGCTGATCGAAAACGGAGACGAAGCTCTTGGGATTGGGGTCGGACTTGCTCATTTTTTTCATGGGATCCTGAAGGGACATGACCCTTGCGCCGCTTTTGCCGATATAAGGCTCGGGAATGGTGAAAGTCTTGCCGTAAATGCCGTTGAAGCGGTTGCCGATGTCGCGGGCAATTTCCAGGTGCTGTTTCTGGTCGGCACCCACGGGGACGAGATCCGCCTGATAGAGGAGAATATCTGCCGCCATGAGAACGGGATAGGCAAAAAGACCCACATTGACATTGTCTGCGTGAGACTGGGACTTATCCTTGAACTGGGTCATGCGTGACATTTCGCCGAACTGGGTGTAGCAATTCAGAATCCATGCCAGCTGGCTGTGAGCCGGAACCTGACTCTGAATAAAAATAATGCTCTTTTCCGGGTCAAGACCGATGGCAAGCAGGAGAGCGAAAACCTCCATGATCTGCTTGCGCAGCTTCTGAGGATCCTGTCTGACGGTGATGGCGTGGAGGTCGGCAACGGCAAAGGCGCTGTCAAATTCATCGGCCAGCAGCTTCCAGTTTTTCAGGGCGCCCAGATAGTTGCCCAGGGTGGGAATGCCCGAGGGCTGAATGCAGGAAAGAATGGTCTTTTTCTTTTCGGGCTTCGGTGCTTCGGGCGCAACTTTGATTTCTTCCATTTTTATCTCTTCCTTTCGGTTGTGTCGCTGTATGATTGTTTCATTATATATCTTTCTCTCTTTTCGGTCAAGTGCAAAAGCGAGAAAATCGCCGCAAAGACGGTAGAATCCGGGCGGTTTTCCGCTCTTTTCGGTGCCGGAGACAAAAAGAGCGCCGGCGGAGAAGTCTTTTCGCCGCCGGCGATTGCCGATCATTTATTTGACCGTGATTTTCTTGACATCGGAAAATGTGCTGTAAACATAGTAGTTTGAGACTTTTTTATAGGCTCTGACCTTGAAATAGACCGTCGTGCCTTTTTTCAGGGATTTGGTGTGTTTGGTGGCCGAAGCATTGGTCAGCTTGGTGTAATTGACGCCGTCGGTGGACCAGAAGATCTGATAGCCTGTGGCGCCGCTGACCTTGTTCCAGGAGAGATTGACCTTACCGGAGGAAGTGCTGGCCTTGAGGGTGGGTGCCACCGGCTTGGTCGATGAGGTGTAGCTGGTATAGGTGTCGCTGACCAGAACACCCTTTGCGGTCTTGGTGAAAGCCCTGACCGCATAGCGGTAGGAGGTGCCGGCAGGAAGACCGGTGAAAAGATAGGTGTTGGCGGCCGTGGTGGCGATATATTTCCAGGTCTTTTTGGTGGGATTATACTGATAGACCTTGTAGCCGGTGGCGCCGGGAACCTTATCCCAGGTGATGCGGATCGCGGAGGTATTCTTTTCGGCGCTTATCTTTGCGGTTCTGCCGGGGAGAATGCTGAAATCATAGGTCTTTTCGCCCTCATAGTAGCCTTTGAAAGTGATGGTCAGCGTGTAATTGCCCGGCTGAACCGGTGTGGCCGAGTAGGTGACATCATAGTCCATGTTCCTCGTCAGCAGACTGCCGCGGGTGTCTCTGACGGAAACCGACGGGGTCTGAATGTTGCCGATATAGGGCAGGGTATCTGCGCTGACGGTGATCTTGCCGATGCCGTCGATGATCATGGCCTCATAGGGCTCTCCACAGACAGAACACTGCTTGGCAAGGGCGCCTTTTTTGTCAAAGGAGGCTTTCAGCAGAACATATTTCGGTTTGTGGGGTGTTTTCGTCACGGCGGTCTGAGCTTTCGTCACCGTGCCGCAGACGGCACATTTTTCGCCTTCGGTCAGTCCCTGGGCGGTGCAGGTGGGTGCCACGGCAGGGAGCTTTATGAGCTTATGGCTGAGCTGCGGAATCTCACGGGTTCTTTTCTCCGGGCATCTGCTGCACGAAGAGACTTCCTCGCCCGGAGCGAAGCAGGTGGCTTCCTTTGCGGTGACATAGTCGCCGTAATCATGACCGAGAGCCGGAATCGTGTTTTGCCGGAGAAAAACTTCGCCGCACCGGGAGCAGGCCTCGCCTGCGGTTTTGCCCTCTTTGGTACAGGTGGCTTCTTCGGCAGGGAGCGTGACCTTGGTGTGACCCAAAGCCGCGATTTCTTTGGTGAATACTTTTTTACAGTAGCTGCAGCTTCCTGTCATCTCACCGGCAGCCGTGCAGGCGGCCTCGGTAGTGACCTCCCAGTTTTCTACGGTGTGATCTTTGAGGGGGATTGTTTCCTGAGCCTGGAGCACCGTGCCGCAAACCGAGCAGACAGAACCCTCGGTCAGACCTGTCTCGGTGCAGGTGGCTTCTTTGCCGGGGAACTTTGCGGCGGTGTGACCCGTTGCCGGCAGGGTCTGTCTTTTGACAATCCAGCAGTCACAGCTCAGGCAGTAAACACCGGGTCGGATTCCCTCCTCGGTACAGGTAGGCGCCTTGGCGTCGTTCTGAGCCGAAGTGGTGTGGGTTTTCAGGTGAAGCATGGTGCCGTTTAAAAGGGCATTGTCGTCAGCGATGGCGATCGCATTCCACTGAGCCATATCGCCGCCGTAAATGATCAGGGCGAGATTGTCGCAGCCTTCGAGAGCCGAGGCGGAAACCGCCGTGACGGTGTCCGGAATGGTAATGCTCTCTAAACGGGACAACCCGTGAAAGCTGAAACTGCCCAGGGAGGTGACGCCCTCTTCGATGATGAGGGCGGTGACATCCTCTCTGCCGTAAAAGGGAGAGGCCTGCGGCGTTTTGCAGTCCGTCATGGGGCCGCTGCCGCTGATGGTGATCTCGGCGGTAACAGGGTCAAAGACCCATGTGACCTGCTCGCCGCACTGTCCCGACTTCTGCGCCGCCGAAGCACAAAAGGCCAGACCCAAAGCCAAAACAGCCGTGAGCAGAAATTGCAGGGCTTTATTCATACATTGTTTCATATCGTTCTCCTTATTGTGACCGTAAAAAAACGGTAATATTTCTCTAACAATCTATCATATTTCCCGAAAAAAAGCAATATCGAAGCGTATAAGTTTACAAATTTCTCCCGGGAATTTCACATAAATAGTGTCAGTATGCTTTCCGTTGACCAACAGGGCAGCGTATAACTGTATTCGGCAAAGCGCGCAAGATTTTCGGCGCTGTATTCCGTTTCCTCGGAATAGGCGGCACAAAGGGCGGCATAGCTTTCAAGGTCGGGCGCTTTCGCCGCGGTAAAGCTTTCCGCAAGAAAAATCAGACTCACTGCCATGAACTTCACTTTGGAGAGAATATCCTCGTCAAAGACGCCGCCGAGAAAGTGGCGCCAGATGAAATAGACCGCCGCGCCTCTGAGATAAGTCTCATTTTCTGCGGTAAAAAAGGCGCGGCCGCCTCTTTTTTCTGCCGTTGAGAGCACTCGGCTCAGTAGTTTCTCCCAGCGCGGACCGATGCTCTCCATGTCGCCGAAAGGCTTCAGAACTTCCCAAAGGCTGACGGAGCTTTCTTTCACGGGATAGCCGCTGACATTTGGAAGAGCAAGGGGCAAATATTCGCCTGCGTTTATTTTTTCCTGGAGCCTTTCGGCATAAAGAAGTATATCCGTCAGGGCCGAAGCGAGACTGCGGCTTCTGTCTCTCAGTCGGGTGAGAATTTCAGACCGGGCAAAAGACAGCATGGCATAGAGCTCCTCACTGTAAACAATGTCTTCGCAGACCTCATCGGTTTCCAGCGCGAGGATTTCACTGTCGCCGCCGGAAAGAAGAATGAGCTTAGCCGCCTCTTCACAGCACATACCGACGCCGCCCTCCTTGACCGAGCCGTACCATTCATAATAGCGGGGATGCTCGGCGCAGATGCGGCAGAGCTTATCATGGCCGAGATGAATGATAATATCGCACAGACCGTCCTGCCTGAGAAAGGGACAGCGGTCATTTTTCAGCCGAAAGGAAGTTTCCTCGCCGAAGTCGATGTTTGCTCTGAGCTCTTCTCCGAATGAACCTGGCAGATTGGCGTAATAGTCGGCGGTGTCGGCGTCAATATCAATTTCCCAGCCGGCGCAGCAGGTGTGGCGGCATTGATCGGCGGCGCATTTGAAAGAGATAAAATAATCCGGAACTTTTAGCATCATATGTATCACCGGTAAAAAATATATCACAGCCGTTGCCGAATTGCAACAGGAAGAGAAAAGCCCTCTGTATTCCGGAAATTAAAAAAGTTTACATTTTACTTCTTCCTCGGCTTTGACTTGCGTGCGGACGATATGCTATAATATAAACATGAAACCAAGAACTTTCCTTAATTATATAATTTTGATATATCATAGGTGAATCTATATGAAAAAAAAGATCGTTACGGCCGCAAACGGCGTGATGGATAAGATAAACAGTATCGCCTTTCTGAAAAAGACGCCGGAAAAAAAGTCCGTTGTCATTGCTTTTGGCCTGCTCATTGTTGTGATTGCTCTGGTTTCCGGGGCTTTTGTTCTAGCGGAAAAGCGCGGTGATGAGGGGCAGACCACGGCTTCTGCGGAAAGCTCCTTTGCGGTGAAATCCGCCGCAGACTATAAGGAGCTCAAGGCGAACTTTCTCTTTGTGCTGAACGATGAGGATGTGATCAAGCTGCTGTGCGCTGTGCGTCTCAACAGTGATCAGGGTACGGCCCGTGTGGCTTTCATTGATCCCAATACCCAGTGTACGGTCAATAATATCGGCGGCAGTATGCACGATCATTTGCGTAACGGCGGCATCAAGGAACTGCTGTGGGCCGTGGGTGAATATGCTAATATCAGCATTGAGCGTTATATTATCGGTGATGAGGGCGATTTCACGGCGCTGATGCGCCACATGGGCGACATCGAAACATTTATCGAAGAAAATGTGGTTTATTCTCATGACGGACTGAGCTTTATTATTGAAAAAGGCGATCAGGCTTTGACGCCGGATATGATGCTGAAATACTTTTTGTATTTGTGTGAAAACCAACCGGGGATGTGCCATAAGATTGCGGAGATGATGGCACTTTATGCAGAGACGCTGTTTTTTGATGAGGACGGAAGTAAAATTGACAGTAGCTTTTCTGCGCTGATGAGCACCATGGAGACGAATATTTCCGCATTGGATCTGGCGGAATATAAGGCTACGGTGCTGGCGCTGGTGCAGTCGGATATTTTGTCCTCGGTGATCATCGAGGGTGATGTCAGCGCATTAAAATAAAAATGTTTTAAAAGTAAAATCAAGTAAAGTTTCGGTCAAGCCTTTTCAAAGGCTTGCGGGGTCAAGGGGCAGAGCCCTTGTCGCGCTTCGCAAAGCGCGAAATGCCCTTAACTGAAAAATGATAACTGCGCTGACGGCAGAAGAAAAAATACTTCATCAAGCGCAGGAAGGGAGGAACGAGAAAAAATGCGGGGCATTTTTCCTCGTTCCGTGGGAAACCCTCGCCGGGGGTTTCCCGGTGAAAAGGGCAGATACTTTTTTGTAAAAGACGGACTTGACCGTCACGGTGGCGTTGCGTAGACAGCGCCGTTTTTTTGTGCTTGTCCGGTGAGGTGATGTTCCGTTTTGGAGAAAACATAAACCATAGGTGGGGTTAGCACGCAAGAGAATCATTATTAGTAAGGTTGCCGCAGGCGGACACGGCGATGCCGTGTCCCTACTGCCTGTCAATCGCTCCGGGGTATTTTCGCCGAGTACGGTTTGTAGAATGATTTTTGTTTGTTTCTTGTAGGTGTGTTGTGTAAGTTGTTGCGCTTGCTTTCATCGGCGAAAATACAGTCGCTCTGCGCGGTCTGCCGACAGTCGGGTGTTTTATATTGTGCCTTTTTGGCACCTTTTCTTATCGGTGACGAGGGGGCCCACCGCTTCGCACCCCTCGTCTTGTTGGCGCTTTTTTGAGAGATGGAGAGGGGAGATAGCCGGTTAGTTGGGTTCGTTGGCGGTTTAGTTTTTTTGTAGGTGGAATTGGGGAGGAGGCAAGCCCGGCGGCGAAGCCGCCGGGGCGAGGGCGGCAGCCCTCGCGGCCCGCCGCGATAGCGGGGGGCTTGGCGCGCGCTGTCGCGCGCGCCAACGCGGCCCCGGCACTGAGCCTTTGGCTCAGTGACCGGGAAGCGCCCTGTAGGCGCTTCCCGGCTGCGGCGCACAACCTGCGC
>JAQXMV010000057.1 GCA_029013165.1 Oscillospiraceae bacterium
GTGCCGTAACGCGCCCTTGGGGGCGCTTTCCGGGTGCGGCGCCCGGCCGTGCGCCGCCCGGGGCCGCGACCTCCCGTCAGGCACTCACTTTCCCTCATCCCGCAAACCTCCCCTGCACGAAGCCGGCAGTGCATTCTTGCAAGAGAAAACTTGAAAATCAGCCCTTCCACGGCGGTCGATTCTGCCTCCCCGGTGCTGAAAAAACAAGGGACACAGCTTGATGCCATGTCCCTTAAAACCGTTATATTGTTTCCTTATGCGGTCTCCGGAATCGGATCCGACAGCTTGATGAAGTCGATCTTCTCCATCTTCGTTCTGGGCAGAAGCTCATAGAACTCCACTCTTCTCGGGCAGGAGTAGGCCTCGATATTGGCGCGGCAGAAAGCCAGAATGTCCTCTCTTGCCTTTTCCTCATCGGCCTGGGGATCCTTCAGAGATACACAGAGCTTGATCTCAGGCTTTCCGTTCTCGTCATAGCCCTGAACGGCACAAACTTCATTGATATAGTCAAGAGCCGTCAGCTTTTCCTCAATGGTCGCGGGATAAATATTATAGCCGGAAATGATGATGATTCTCTTCTTTCTGCTGGTGAAAACCAAATGTCCGTCGGTGTCCAGATAGCCGATGTCGCCGGTTCTGATCCACTTTTCGCCATTTTCGTCGATATAGATACCGGTTTCCTGGATCACATCATCGGGCAGATAGCGGTTCATCATGGTGTCGCCTGTGGCGACAACCTCTCCGACTTCACCGGCAGGCAGCTCGTTTCCGTTATCGTCCCAGATACGCAGATCCACGCCGAGAATCGGCTTGCCGACGGTATCGGTTCTCCATTCGCCCTCGGGCAGATTGTTTGTGGTGCATACGGCGCACATTTCCGTCAGGCCATAGCCTCTGGCAAGCTGAGCCGTTGAACCCAGCGCCTTGATCTTGGCATTGAAGTTCTCAACAAAGTCACGGCTGACGAAGTCACCGCCGACAGAAAGAATTTTGATATTTTTGACGCCGTCATTTTCAAAATTATCGGCATCCATCATTTTCTGGAACATCTTCGGTACACCGATCATTTCCACAATATTGTACTTGGCGATCAGATTATTGGCCTGCACGGCATCGAACTTGGAGATCATAATGGGACGGTAAGCGTTGCACAGAGCATAGTGCATGGTAACACCCAGTCCGAAAGCATGGAAGCAGGGCAGCACGCACAGAGAATGTGCCGTCTCATAGTCGTGCGGAAGATCCAGCACATACATGGCATAGGCAAGGCTATTGAAAGAGAAAGCCGAATGAATGATGGTCTTGCTCCTTCCGGTGGTTCCGCCGCCGTGGAGATAGATGGCGTCGTCCTTGCCGGGAGCTTTCACGGTCTCCACTGCGGGGAGATCCATGGTGCGAATGGAAGCAAAGGGAACGACATTCCGGCTCTCGGGCACATGGGCATTCTGCATTTCGTTGCCCTTGGCATATTTAAAGGCGATATCCTCGGGATTGCAATAATCGGAAACGGAGCAGACAATGGTCATATATTCGTCAATGACGCTGGCAAAAGCTCCGGCAAAAAGATCCAGAACAAAAAGGCCCTTGCTCTTGGTGTGCTTCATAATTTCCATCAACTGTGCCGGCGGCGTCATGGGGTGAACGAAATTGCCGATGGCACCCAGCTTGCTCAGGGCATAAAAGGCAGTGAAAGCGTGACCGCAGGAGGGCAGGAAAACGGTGAACACATCGCCTTTGCCCACACCCTTAGAGGCCAGAAATGCGGCGGTCTTTTCAATATCCGAAAACAGCTTTGAAATCTTCGTTGCCGACTCGAAGGACGCAACGGGGGTCACGAAAGCCGTATAGTCTTCGCCGAGATCTTTGGAAACGCGATGATAGGAATTGATCATATATTCATAGCAGGATTCATTTCCCGGCGGGGTGAGGTAGTTCTCTTTGGGGGCTTTGTAGGTCAGGTTTTTCATTCTTGTTTATCCATCCTTTTCTCTGTTGTTTTTGTTTTGACGGCATGAATCATTCGGCGACACAAACCAGGGGATGGCCGCCATTTATCCCTTTGCCTTGCAAAGATAAAACGCTCTCTTAGCTTTGACAAATTGATAAAATTAACACACTGTGTCACTTATATCAAAAACTTGTTATCAGAAAATATAAAGAATGTTAACAAGCTGTTAATACAAAGTGTTGATTCGTCCAAATCTATGTGCTATATTAATCTTATGTTACAGTATGCCACAGCGATGTAACATTAGTGACGATTTGACACAATTTAGACTTGACTTTTTCAAAGCCGAGAAGAATGAGACTGAAAGAGGAGAAATCAATGGAAAAGAGAGAATACAGTTGTGTAAAAAAAACAAAGAAAGCCTTTGAAAGAAGTCTTGCGGAGCTGTCTAAGGATTATCAGGCCAATAAGATATCCGTGACCATGGTCTGCAAAAAAGCACAGCTCAGCCGTAATGCCTTTTATTTTCACTATAAAGACATCAACGCACTCATCGAGGATATCGAAAACGATGTGATCCGTGAGGCGCAGGCTCTGCTGGAAGAGCTGGAAAAATTAGGATTTCCCAAAACGGTATATGCCACCATCGACGCTCTGATTGATCTTTTTGAGAGCCGCCGGGACACAGTTCTCATGCTCATGGACAATACCTATTCCACCTCTTTTATTTCCAGGCTCAGCGATATGTACAGCGAATTTAACTATAAATATTATGTTCAGTATAACGGCGAAAGAGATTCGAGAACCGGTTACGAATACTATTACCGTTTCATTTCCTCCGGCTTTTACGGTCTGCTTCGCCGCTGGCTGGAAAACCCCGACGACATGACAAAGGCCTCCCTGAAGGGCCTGGCTTATGTTCTGGTCAAGCGTCTGATTGTTCCCAGCAATCCGGACATCGAACAATACACGATGCCGATAAAGGACTGACGGCAAGAAAGCCGACGGCCGCGAAAGGACCTGCGCTATCCCTGCACGGTGGGAACGCATGGAAGAAGCGAACTGTGCCCCCTTAATTAAAAATGAATGAATCATGAATGAAGCGACACAGCGTTTGCTGTGTCGCTCTCGTTTATTTATCTTAAAACCGCCGGTAATCACCTGTTATCCGCTTATTTATGATATTTCAGGTGGCAGATGTCATCGCCTTTGGCAATGGTCTTGGGCAGATCCAGCTCGGCGCCGTATCTCTCTCCGATACCTCTGTCGCCGCACATGGCGATATCGCAAAGCTCTGCGATTTCTTCATCACTGCAGCCGACTTTTTGCCAGGCTTTGACCAGAGGACAGTAATGGAATTTCAGCTCCAGAAGATCATCGGTGGATTTTATCACATCCATTTCAAACGTCCACTGAGCAGGCTTCGTGAAGAGAGACTTTCTCAGTCCGACGAGAGATTCGGTACCGCCTTTTTTCACAAGGCCGGCTCCCTGATAGCGTCCGCAGCGACGCACAGCGGCGGCGGCAAAGTCCTTGGGATCGAGACCTTTCTTCTTGGCTTCATCGGTGAGATAATAGAGCCAGAGGGCGCGGTGTTCCAGCTGTTCCCGAACCGCGACAACGATGGGATTTTTAATTTTTGCTTCATTTTTAACGATTGACATTTTTACATTCTCCTTTTCTCTGTCTGTCGACAAATATATTGTAGCACAAAGCGCTTTTCAATGCAATGTCAAAATCGAAAAACGACGGGACTGTCGAGAAATGATGACCGATGCCGTTTTCTTCGAGCGACAGGCGTTTAGGGTGCCACATATAAATCCGAAGTCGCCCGAAAGAGCGAATTTTCGCGTCTTTTCGGCGCTTCGGACTGGAAAGACGCGCGTCTGTCGGCGTCCTCAGCATCCAAAAATACACCGAAAACTCACCCTTTCGGGTCAAAGATTTTTTATCGGCGTATTTTTGTTCAGTCAAGGCAAAAGCGCAGTAAATCCTTTTTGGATTTACGAGCATTTTAACGCAGAATGGGCGGAAATACGCCGATAAAAAAACAGATTAGGATTTATATGTGTCACCCTATGGTACTCCAAGCGAGAAAAAACGGCAAGCATAGTGATTTTCAGCTCCATGGTTCGATATCATGGAGCTGAAAGGATAGCGAAAGTACAACTATTATTTAGTCTGATTTTTTCTGTCATATATCACTATGCGCTCGGGCGCATTTATCGACAGTCTAAAACAAGGCGTTCTGCCTTGCTTAGAATAATCATATTATTATTCGGGAGGTTTTTATTATGGCAAGATTTACAATTCCAAGAGATGTTTATCACGGCAAAGGCTCCCTTGACGCCCTGAAAACATTAAAGGGCAGCAGGGCTATGGTGGTCACCGGCGGCGGAAGCATGAAACGCTTCGGTTTTCTTGATCAGGTGGTCGAAAACCTGAAAAGTGCAGGTATGGAGGTTCACCTCTTTGAGGGCGTGGAACCCGATCCCTCTGTCGAGACGGTCATGCGCGGCGCCGAAGCCATGAGAGCTTTTGAGCCCGACTGGATCGTCGCCATCGGCGGCGGCTCACCCATCGATGCCGCCAAGGCCATGTGGGCATTTTATGAGTATCCGGAGACCACCTTTGAAGATCTTTGCATTCCTTTTCATTTCCCTGAGCTTCGCACCAAAGCGAAATTCTGTGCGATCCCCTCAACCTCAGGCACGGCCACGGAGGTCACCGCTTTCTCGGTTATTACCGACTATCAGTCCGGTGTAAAATATCCTCTTGCCGACTTTAACATCACGCCCGATGTGGCGATCGTGGATCCGGCTCTGGCGGAAACCATGCCCAAAAAGCTGACGGCTTTCACCGGTATGGACGCACTCACCCACGCCATTGAAGCCTATGTTTCTCTGCTCAACTGCGACTACACCGATCCCCTTGCTCTCCATGCCATCAAAATGATCACCGAATATTTACCGGCTTCCTTTGCCGGCGATTCCTATGCCCGAGAGAAAATGCACAACGCGCAGTGTCTGGCCGGCATGGCTTTCTCCAACGCACTGCTTGGCATCGTTCATTCCATGGCTCATAAAACCGGCGCCGCCTATTCCGGCGGACACATCGTCCACGGCTGTGCCAACGCCATGTATCTGCCCAAGGTAATCCGCTATAACGCCAAGGATGAAACCGCCGCTAAAAGATACGGCGAAATTGCGGCTTTCATCGGTCTTGAGCCCAGCGTTGACGCCCTGATCGAAAAAATCAAGGAGATGAACAAAACCTTAGAGATTCCCTGCTGCATCAGGGATTATGAGGGCGGCATCATCGACGAACAGGAATTCTTAGACAAACTGCCCAAGGTAGCTGAGCTGGCTGTCGGTGACGCCTGCACCGGCTCGAATCCCCGCAAGATCACACCGGCAGAAATGGAAAAGCTGCTGAAATGCTGCTTCTACGACGAAGAAGTGGATTTCTGATTGTTACATAATAAGGGCTGTCGCCAAATGGTTTTCACCAGGGCGACAGCCTCATTTTTTTATCCTTTTGCGTCGTACCAGGTCTTCCCGGAATGAACATCGGCAGAAAGACGAACGCTCATCTGACAGGCGTTTTCCATTTCCTGCTGCAAAATCTGCTCGGCTCTCTCCCTTTCCTGCTCCGGACATTCCACGATCAACTCATCGTGCACCTGCATGATCAACCGTGCCCGGAGGTTTTCCTCTTTCAGTCTGCGGTAAACCCTGATCATAGCGATCTTGATGATGTCCGCAGCAGTTCCCTGCACGGGCATATTCTTCGCCACACGCTCGCCGAAAGACCGCAGCATCTTATTACTTGCCGTCAGCTCCGGCAGGTATCGGCGTCTGGCAAAAACAGTCTGAGCATAGCCTTTTTCTTTGGCAGATTCCACACTCTTTTCCAGGTACTTTTCGATACCGCTATAATGATGCAGATAACCTTTGATATAATCATCAGCCTCACGGCGCGTTACGCCGATATCCTTTGCCAGAGAAAAGGCGCCGATACCGTAGACAATGCCGAAATTGACCGCCTTGGCCCGACTTCTCATCAGCGGTGTCACCATATGCAGCGGCATATCGAAAACCTGAGAAGCCGTGATGGCATGAATGTCTTCGCCCTTATTGAAAGCGCTGATCATCGTGCTGTCCTGTGCCAGATCCGCCAGCACGCGCAGCTCGATCTGTGAATAGTCGGCGTCCACCAGCACATTGCCCTCGCCGGCAACGAAAAAGCGGCGCATCTCACGACCCAAAGGAGAACGCACGGGAATATTCTGCAGATTCGGCTCGGCGGAAGAAATCCTGCCGGTTCTCGTCTCGGTCTGATTGAGGGTTGAACGGATTCTGCCGTCGGCATCAATGACCTTCAGCAGACCCTCGCAGTAAGTGGACTTGAGCTTGGATATAGCCCGATATTCCAGGATATCCGCAACCACGGGATAATCCTCGGCCAGTTCCTCCAGCACCTCGGCATTGGTGGAATAGCCGCTTTTTGTCTTTTTCTTGGCGGGAATCCCCATTTTTTCAAAGAGGGCCTCCCCCAACTGTTTCGGGGAATTCAGATTAAACTCAAAGCCTGTCTGCGCAAAGATTTTTTCCTTAAGTCTTTCCACCTCTTTGCCCATGGTTTCTCCGAAGTTCTCAATTCCCTTACGGTCAACGGAAAAACCGATATTCTCCATACTGGCAAGAACCTCAGCAAGGGGCAGCTCAATGTCACAAAGAAGCTCTCTCTGGCCGTTTTCCTCAATCACCGAAAGTAAGGCGGCGCAAAGCCCGGGCAGGGCTGCGCAGTTGACCGCAAAATCGCTGTCATCATCATCGCTTTCCACGGTGGGCAGAGCAACGGCATATTCATCACACAGCCGATGAATGTCATAGGATTTAGACGAGGGATTGAGAATATATCCCGCCAAAGTCGTATCCATCACAAGATTGCAAAACGAAATTTCTCTTTTGAGAATATATTTATAAAGTTCCTTGGAATCGGCGGTATATTTTTTCCATTCGCCGCCGCAAAACTGCCGCAGAAAGCTGTCAAAATCCAGACAGTCCCGATGGACGCATTTGACGGTATTCTCCGTGAAAAAATATATTTTGCTGATTTCTTCACCGCTGAATTCCGTAAGAAAGTAGGACTCTCCGGCATTTTTCATCTCGCCCAGCAGGGCACACAGATCTCTTTCCTCCCGGCAAACGATCGCTTCAGCGGCAGCAGCCTGTGTTTCTTCCGGCGCCGTCTCGGCGGTCAGTCCCAGCTTTTCGATGATACCGAACATTTCGAGATTGGCCAGCAGTTTGATGGCTTTAAAGCTGTCGGGTTTTCTGATTCTGTAGCTTGCAAGATCCGTATCAATGGGTGCTTCCAGGCAAATTCTGCCGAGGTCACGGCTGAGATAGGCGCTGTCTTTGCCTGCAATGAGCTTTTCCCGTACGCCTTTTTTGATATCCAGCTCATCTATATGTTCATAGATATAATCAATACTGCCGTAATCCTGAATCAGCTTGCCGGCGGTTTTTTCGCCGATTCCGGCCACACCGGGGATATTATCGGAAGTGTCACCCATGAGTGCTTTGATCTCAATCATACCCTGAGGGCTGACGCCGTAAACCTCTTTGATTTTCTCCACATCATAGAGCACCGTCGCCGGCTTGCCCATTTTGGTGGAAGCCAAAAGAACACTGGTGTTTTCGCTGACGAGCTGCAGAGAATCTCGGTCTCCCGTGGCCAGAAAACACCGGTTTTCTCCTGTACATTGAGCTGAGAGCGTGCCGAGGATATCGTCGGCCTCATAGCCCTCTTTTTCGACGATCCTATAGCCTAAATCCGTCAGAAGCTCCTTGAGTATGGGCATTTGACTTCTCAGCTCCGGCGGCATAGGCTTTCTGCCGGCTTTATAGTCTTGATACATTTGATGACGAAATGTCGGCGCTTTCAGATCGAAAGCCACAGCAACAGCATCCGGCTCACACTCCTGTGAAAGCCGGATGAGTATATTCATAAAACCGTAAATCGCATTAGTGAACTGTCCCTGCTTATTGGAAAGCAGTTTAATACCGTAAAAAGCACGGTTCGCTATGCTGTTTCCGTCAACTACCAGAACTCTCATTTCGCACCTCTTCCTCGCAATAGGATTTGCATTTTTTTCTCAGCTATTCTCAGCGGTGATCCGAAAAGCCAGCTCTTCGAGCTGCTCGATGCTTTCCAGGGCGCCAACCTTTTGACGGTAAGAAGCCGCACCTCTGATACCTTTGATATACCAGGCGGCGTGCTTTCTCGCCTCCCGAATGCCGACGCGCTCCCCCTTGTATTGGCAAATACGCCGGATATGCCCCACCATCACTCTCATTCTTTCGCTGACAGGCGGCTCGGGCAAAATCACTTCGCTTTGCAAATAGGCGCTGATCTGGCTGAAGACCCAGGGTCTGCCCAAAGCGCCTCTGCCGACCAGCAGATAATCACAGTTGGTTTCCTCAATCATTTTCGCCGCGGAGATCCCGTCGGTGATGTCGCCGTTGGCAATGACAGGGATCGAAACACTGCTTTTGACACGGGCGATCATTTCGCGGTCAACGGGCGGCGCATACATCTGACTGCGTGTGCGACCGTGAACGGTGATGGCGTCCATGCCGGCGGCTTCGGCGCGCTTGGCCATTTCCACACAGTTGATGCTGTCGCTGTCCCAACCGAGACGGATTTTCACCGTCACGGGTATATCCACCGCTTTTCTCACGCTCTCCATGATTTTTTGCGCCAGCTCAGGATTTTTCAGCAAGGCCGCACCGCCGCCGTTTCCGGCGATCTTCGGCGCAGGACAGCCCATATTGATGTCGATGACATCGGGCTGATAGGCAAGACAGCTCACGGCGCTTTGGGCCATGATGTCCGGATCACTGCCGAAAATCTGTGCCGCCGCCGGCCTCTCGGCGTCGGAGAGCACAAGGAGAGACTTGCTTTTCCTGTCGCACATGGTCAGGCCCTTACTGCTGACCATTTCGCTGACGACATAAGTCGCCCCGAATTCCACGCAGATTTCACGGAAAGCCCTATCTGCCACACCGGCCATGGGCGCAAGGCCCGCGGAGCGCGAATTAATTTCTATATTACCGATTTTCATGAATGTTTCCTTATCATTTGAAGAATATTCTGAAGAAGTTCAGAATCAGAGAGATCAGCCGGAGCAAAAGTCCGATCACACCGTTGGTATTTTCACTGCTGCCGCTGGGCTGGCTGGAGGTGACGGGACTGATGGTGCCCGTCTGGGCGTCAAAGGCAAAATACTGCGGATATTCCTCGTCCTGCCAAACGGTCAGCTGTGAGCTGGCGTTCAGTATGCGGTAAATGATACGGTTGACGCTGGTGTGGAAATTGCTGTGAGAAATATCACGGACGAACCAGGTCCAGTCGCGGAAGCTACAGCTGGAGGCGTCCACGATCATATCCTTGGAGATATATTTCGAGGTGCCCAGGAGCTTCGACTGCATGACATAATCCGTAGAAAGGGTGTCGCCGTATTTTTCCGCCGTACCGCCGAAAGAGATAGCAGACAGCTCAATGGAACCGTCACCCTGCTTGTCGCTATCCTCGAAAAACGGCATCAGGGGTACATTATATTTGGCAACAATGGCAAACTTCATGCCGCGGCTCGTCAGCGTCGAAATCGTCTGATCAATCCGGTTCATGACGTTATAGTGGTAATAGTCGATTTTATTGATCAGACCTCTGTATTCCTGCATTTTACCTGCAAAAATCAGATTCTTGGCTGTCTCATAGTTCTCATCGTCCACCATGCTCCAATAGGCCGGCATGGTGCCGAAAGTGGAAAGGACAAGGCGCGGCACAATATTATCCGCGATCTTGTCATAAATCGACTGCACCATGGTCGTGCCGGCGCCGAGCATACTGATGCAATAAGTGACATTGACAAGGGAAGCCAACAGCTCACCCATTTCATTGCCGTCCTCATCGCTGAAATTCGTATAATAGGCCAGCATATCCGGG
>JAQXMV010000058.1 GCA_029013165.1 Oscillospiraceae bacterium
TGTTGTGGATGATCTCCTCAAAGAGGGCAAGGCAAGGGTCAAGGTCCTCGACACGAAAGAAAAGTGGTATGGCGTTACCTACCGTGCCGATAAGCAGGCGGTTTGCGACGCACTTCAGGCAAAGCGCGACGCCGGTATTTATCCGCAGCACTTATATTGATCATGAAATGAATCAAACATTTTGCCCGGCAGGAGCTTCCTGCCGGGCTTTGTTAATAAATCGTGAGTAACCACGAAACCCATAAAACGGATAGTCTATTCCGAGTTAAATTCTTGGCCTATGAAAAGTATTTACCACATACATATATTATAAAAATTAAACTTATAAATAAATTGTGCTCCCGTATGGACACAGCTTGCCGTGTCCGCAACGAACCTAAACGCCGTCACCACAAAAAAACATCAACTACTAACACACCCAAATAGTCGGATATCTAACCTCTCTCACCTCTCAAAAAGAGCTAACAAGACGAGGGGTGCGAAGCGGTGGGCCCCCTCGTCTCCGAAAGAACAAGGGTGCCAAAATGGCACAACATAAAACACCCGACTATCGGCAGATCGCGCAGAGCGACTGTATTTTCGCCGATGAAAGTTTTCGTAATAATCAGCATAACGCACCCAAACGGAAGCAACAAAAAAACATTCAACCAACTGCACCCGGCGAAAATACCCCGGAGCGATCGACAGGCACCGGGAAGTGTTTTGCATACTTTGTCACGCCTGACAAAGTATGAGCCCCCGCGGCTCGAGCGGTACGGCGTGGAAGAATGGTATAACATAAATCATAAAATCCAACTTGCAGATGACGCCGCACCCCGGTAGGGACATGGCTCGCCGTGTCCGCCTGTGGCAACCTTACTAATAAATGGTTTACCTGTGCGGTAAAACACCACCGCCCTACTAATGGCAACGCGCGCAAAAAATAAAGGCGCTGTCTGCGCAGCGCCACCGTAACGGATAACTCCGTCTTTTACAAAAAAATAACCGCCCTTTTCACCGGGAAACCCCCGGCGAGGGTTTCCCACGGAACGAGAAAAAATGCCCCCGCATTTTTCTCATTCCTCCCTTCCTGCGCTTATTGAAGTATGATTTCTTCTCCCGTTAGCGCAGTGTTTCTTTTCTAAGTTAAGGGCATTTCGCGCTTTGCGAAGCGCGACAAGGGCTCTGCCCCTTGACCCTGCAAGCCTTTGAAAAGGCTTGACCGAAACTTTTCTTGCTTCTTTCGGGATCGTTTACTTTCATTACTCTTTTAGAAGCACATTCTTCCGATTAATATCCCCAGCGCGATGCCGCACAGCAAAGACAAAACCACGGCAATCCTGACGGTGGTCGTCTTTCCCCTCAGCTTCGTCGCCGGCACCGACCCAGCCCCCGAGGCAATAATCCCGGCTCTCTCCCGTATCTTTCCCTCACTGACCCCCGCATACTCCGGCCGCACAAAAAACAAAATCCGTTCAAAATAGTCGCTCTGCGTCTCTCTGACCTCGACCACCTGTCTGTTTACTCCTTTGATCATAAGCTATCCGTTCCCTTCTGAATGGTTTATATTTAGTTTCTTTCTATTCTCAGCATTTATTCTCAAAATCACAACGGGAAAAATATGCTTGTTTTCACATGAAAATCAATTATTAATTTGCACAAAATTTTGACGGATTATTCCCCTCGCCTCCCGATCAGAAACGAAATATTGAGAAAATTTCCTGATTTTTTTGTATCATATTTACAGAATTCACTTTTCAACCTTTTCCACACCCTTTTTAACACTCTCCTGTGCAAAACCGTTGAAAACTATGTGGAAAAAGTGGATAACTACCCCTAATTTCACAGCTTTTCCTGTTTAAAACTTTGAACGGCAGACTTTGACCTGTGTTGAAAAGTCCGGAAACCGTCTTTTTTCGGTTTTATCGGCGTAAATGATTTCCCTTTACTTTTGGGTTTTTGTGCAGTTTTTTTTCGTGGATTTCTCAAAAATGACTCTTGACATGATCAGAGTTTACATGATATAATAGCCCAATATATTTTTTAGCGAAAAAGCTTTGCCGAAAATTTATGAAAATTGAAGAGAAAGGATTATGATTTATGCAGTACAATTCAAAGTTTGTAAAAGAAGGCCTTACCTTCGATGATGTTCTGCTCATTCCCGCAGAGTCAAATGTTCTGCCTGCCGATGTCAGCCTTGAAACCCAGCTCACAAAGACAATCCGACTGAACATTCCCGTTATGACCGCGGCCATGGACACGGTAACCGAATCCAGAATGGCGATCGCCATTGCCCGTGAAGGCGGCCTCGGCGTCATTCATAAGAATATGTCCATCGAAGATCAGGTCAAAGAGGTTGACCGGGTCAAGAGAAGTGAAAACGGCATCATCTCAAATCCCATCTTCCTGGCACCGGACAATTTTGTTTATGAAGCGGAAAATCTGATGCACACCTACCGCATTTCCGGCGTGCCCATTTGTGAGAACGGAAAGCTGGTCGGTATTCTGACCAACCGTGATCTCCGTTTCCTCTCAGACTATAATCTGCGCATCAGCGAGGTCATGACCAAAGATCATCTTGTCACGGCGCCCATCGGCACCACGCTGGATGAGGCAAAGCTCATTCTCATGAAGCATAAAATCGAAAAACTTCCTCTCGTAGATGAAAAAGGCAATCTCAAGGGTCTGATAACCATCAAGGACATTGAAAAGGCCGTACAGTATCCTTCCTCGGCCAGAGACGCCAAGGGCAGACTGCTCTGTGCCGCAGCTCTCGGCGCAACGGAAGATGTGCTCGACAGAGCCACACCACTTGCCGCCGCAGGCGTCGACGCTTTTGTTCTTGATTCCGCCCACGGTCACAGCCGCAATATCCTCAAGGCAGTTGAAAAGGTCAAGGCAGCTTTCCCTGAGGTGTCTCTCATTGCCGGCAATGTGGCGACAGCCGAAGCCACAGCGGCACTCATCGAGGCCGGCGCAGACTGCGTCAAGGTCGGTATCGGCCCGGGCTCCATCTGTACGACCCGAATCGTTGCCGGTATCGGCGTACCGCAGATCACGGCCATTTATGACTGTGCCGAAATGGCGGCAAAATACGGCATCAATGTGATCGGTGACGGCGGAATCAAATATTCCGGCGAAATCGTCAAGGCCATCGCCGCAGGTGCCAGCGCCATCATGGTTGGTTCTCTGGTTGCCGGCTGTGAGGAATCGCCCAGCGACACGGAAATTTTCCAGGGCAGGAAATACAAGGTTTACCGTGGCATGGGTTCCATTGCCGCCATGAATAAGGGCAGCAAGGACAGATATTTCCAGGCCAACAACAAGAAACTGGTACCCGAGGGCGTTGAGGGCCGCGTACCTTACAAGGGAACCCTCGGTGAAACGATCTATCAGATGATGGGCGGTCTTCGCTCCGGTATGGGTTACTGTGGCTGCGCCAACATCGAAGAGCTCAAGACCAAGACCCAGTTTATCCGCATCACCAGCGCCGGTCTTATTGAGAGCCATCCCCACGATATTTCCATCACCAAAGAAGCGCCGAACTATTCAGCAGGCGGCAACAACTGATATACGCTTTTGCGGACTGTCTTTTCAGGACAGTCCGCTGTTTCATACACAAAGGCAGCGCAATTAAAAGGCTGTTTCCATCGTTTTTTTGCCGTCGAAGAGGCGGCGTTTTCTCCGGGCGAAAACCATATTTTCACAGTGTTAAATATTGACAAATGCAACGCGATGCTCTATAATAGAGTTACGAGCCGGCTTCTCAGCCGACAAACCAACAAATGATCGGAGGAAATTCCTATGAAAAAAGCATTGGCACTTCTGCTCTCCGTACTCATGATATTCTCCATGGTCGGAGTCATGGCATATGCAGAAGACACCACAGACCCCGCAGAACCCACAGAGGAAGAGCTTGTCACCGTTATTTTCAAGGACGGCGATGTGATTCTCAAAACCATTAAGGTAAAGCCCGGAATCATCATCACAGCTTATGCTCCCGAAAACCCCGAAAAGCCTGACACAGAAACCACCAGATATACTTTCAAGGGTTGGCAGAGCAGCGTTGACGGCGAAATCTACTACAGATCCACTCTCTGCACACCGCAGGACGCCAGCGTAAAAGAAATTGTTTACACAGCGGTTTACAGTGAAAAAGACATTTCCGGACGCCAGACACTCTGGGAGTTTATTGGTTCCATCTTTGCCAGAATCAATATGATTTTTGAGTACTTTGCAAAAATCTTTGGATGGGACGATTAATTTAATCTGATTTCGGCGGCGCAGACCATGCGCCGCCGCTTATTTTTTACCCTTTCACCATATTTTCACCACCCGATTATCTCGACGGTTTACCGATTGAAAGGGTTGGTTTTTTTCTTGAAGGGTAGGATTAGAGAGAACGGGAGGGGCGGCCCCGGGCGGCGCAGGTTGTGCGCCGCAACCGTGAAGCGCCCGCAAGGGCGCTTCACGGTCACGGAGCCTTCGGCTCAGTGCCGGGGCCGCGTTGGCGCGCGGACCGCGCGCGCCATGCCCGCCGCTCCCGCGGAGGGCAGCGAGGGCTGCCGCCCTCGCCCCGGCGGCTTCGCCGCCGGGCTTGCACTTTCCCATTTCCGCTTACAAAGAAACAAAATCACCAACGAACCCAACTAACC
>JAQXMV010000059.1 GCA_029013165.1 Oscillospiraceae bacterium
AGGTTCAGATGTAGGTTCGGTATATTTTTCCGTCAAAGATGAAGACGACAGAGATTTGGAATACCGATATCTTTTATACTATTCAAGCAACAAAATCGAAGCGCGAAAGTGTGTATATACCATTCGGGAAAACGATAATATTTATGAAAAAACAAAGAAACTACAGCCTTATGTAGCCTTTGGTTTCTTAATTCCTTGCGGAACGAACATGGATCCGGATATTAAGGTGATCAAAGCCTCCTTTTATGACAAAGAGGGCAATCTGGTCTATGAGGATATCCGTGAATAAGGGAAGCCTGTTGATTGTTTATCGAAAAAATATAGCAGGAAACAAAATGTAGGCTTTATTTAAAGAATTTCAAAGACATATGAACATTCTATATATGAGTACTGTACGCATTCGCTTCTTTCAATTTCTGAGGTGATTTACTATGAAAAAGAAAGCAGATAAATTATCTGTTCCACTAAAAATAATCTTAGTGCTGGCGATCATGGCGCTTGCCGGCGTTGGGATATATTGTGTATCTTTTGCTGCCGCAACCGTTGACAGTAATGTTTATCCATACGCCTATAAACATTCACAAGTTCAGTCTGAGGAGTTTGTAAATTGCCGTTTTGACGGTTTTGATGATTTATCCGCATGGAGTTTTTCGGTTTCAAGAGACAAGAACAAAGATAATGAGGTTTTCATTTTTAAACCCGCAACATTCCGTCTTCGGCTGCCTTTCGGTTATTTAAGCAATAGAAACAAGTTTTTCATGACCGCTTCATCAAAGGCTGATGTGGGATCTCTGCTTTTTTCGGTTGTAGATGAGAATTGCCGATCTGATGCGCCGCAAACATTTCTTTTGTATTATTCCAATAATAAGATGATGGCCTATACTTGCACCTATCAGTTCATAAAGAGTGACGAAACCTGCGAGAAAACGCTGGACTGCTCACCGTATTACCCTTTCAGTTTGCTGATACCCTGTGGAGAAAAAGGATCGCAAGAGGAAATCAAGATCATCAAAGCTTCCTTTTATGACAAAGATGGCAATCTGGTCTATGAGGATATCCGCGGATAAATATAGTCCGGGCGCTGACGAAGCGGCGCCCGGAACGCATTATTTTCACCGCCGCCGGAAGATTTCCCGCCTGAACCCTTGACATATTTTTTGTTGTGGGTTATAATTTGAATAATATGACGAAAAGGCTATGACTGAGTTTTAGTAGGAATCGGATTGTGCTTTTCAGAGAGAGCTTCATGGGCTGAAAGAAGTTCATTGCACCCGGTGACGAATTTCGCCTCACGAGCTGCCTGTGAAAAGCAGGATGTATTTGCTGCATTAAAGCAACCGAGCGGCAGGGGACAGTCCTCTGCAATTTGAGTGGTACCACGGAATTTATTTTCGCCTCAACTTTTCAGTTGGGCGTTTTTATTTTTATACGGAGGTTTATTATGGACAAAAAAATTGCCGAAATGAAAGAACAGTTCCTTTCTGCCCTGGCGCAGTCCCGCGACACGCAGAATCTCGAGGAACTGAGAGTGGCTTACCTTGGAAAAAAAGGTTTTGTTACCGAGCTTCTCAAGGGAATGAAGGATCTCTCCAATGAAGAGAAAAAAGCCTTCGGCCAGAAGGTCAACGACATCAAGAGCGAGGTCACCAAGAGAATCGCAGAGAGAACAGAAGAACTCAAAAGACTGGAGCTGGAAAGGGAGATCAACGCCACCCCGGAGTTTGATATCTCCATGCCGCCGACCCTCGGCGAGGGCTCCTATCATCCTATCACCCTGGTGCAGCGCCAGTGCGAGAGAATCTTCAAGTCTATGGGCTTCACCGTCGAGGATTATTCCGAGGTGGTCACCGATTATGAGTGCTTTGAATCTCTGAATATACCCAAGCATCACCCGGCAAGAGATATGCAGGATACCTATTATCTCGAAAACGGTCAGCTTCTCAAGAGCCAGACCTCCGCCGCACAGAATGCGATCTATAAAAAATATAAGGACGCGCTGATCCATGACGGCGTACCCATCAAGGCTATTTTCCCCGGCCGTTGTTTCCGTAACGAGGCGACGGACGCCTGCCATGAAAACACCTTCTTCCAGATGGAGGGCGTCATGGTCGACAAGAATATCTCCATCTCCAACCTGATCTATTTCATGAAAACCATGCTTTCCGAGGTCTTCCAGAAGGACATCAAGGTTCGTCTGCGCCCGGGCTTTTTCCCCTTCGTTGAGCCGGGCTTTGAGCTGGATATCAGCTGCCTGATCTGCGGCGGAACCGGTTGTCCCTCCTGCAAACACAGCGGTTGGCTTGAGCTGTGCCCCTGCGGCATGATTCACCCCGAGGTGCTCAAGGCCGGCGGAATTGATCCCGATGAATATACGGGCTTTGCTTTCGGTCTGGGACTGACAAGACTGGTTATGATGAAATACGGAATTAAGGATATCCGTGACCTGAACGGCGGCAGCCTGAAAGCCCTGTCTCAGTTCACCGATGACGAATAAGACGGGAGGATTTGCACTATGTTTTTATCAATGAATTGGATATCGGATTTTGTCGACCTCAGCGGTGTCGACAGAGAAAAGCTCATTCACCGTTTTTCTCTTTCCACAGCAGAGGTTGAGAACGAAATATTCTTCAAGGGCAGCGATCTTTCCGGCGTTGTCATCGCTGAAATCAAAGAAGTGGCCGAGCACCCCGAGTCAAAGAAGCTGCATCTGCTCAAAGTAGACGCCGGTGACGGCAAGCTGACCGATGTTGTCTGCGGCGCACCCAATGTCCGCGTGGGCATGAAAACGGCCTTTGCCAAGGTAGGCGCCAAAATCGGCGAGATCGAGATCGCACCGAGACCTCTGGCCGGCTATACCTCCTACGGTATGTGCTGCAGTGAAAAGGAAATCGGCATCAGCGACGATAATTCCGGTATCATGGATATCACCGATGATTTCCCCAACGGCACAGACATCAAAGACGCTTATGAGATCGACGATATCGTTTTTGAGGTAGATAATAAATCCCTGACGAACCGCCCCGACCTGTGGGGACATTACGGCATCGCCAGAGAGTTTGCGGCCCTCGTGGGCAGACCGCTGAAAACACCTGCCATGGCTGACCTTTCTCAGTATGATTCTCTGCCGAAAATCGACATGAAAATCGAGGATCCCCTCTGTCAGAGATATTCCTGTCTGCAGGTGGAAAACATCACCAAAAATGTCAGCCCCGTCAATATGAGAATCCGACTTTTCTATTGCGGCATGAGAAGCATTAATCTTCTGGCCGACCTGACCAACTATCTGATGCTGGAAATGGGCCAGCCCATGCACGCTTTTGACTCCAGAAAAGTCGAAAAGCTGCGCATCAAGCGTTTTCCGGAGAGCTTCACTTTCCGCACCCTCGACGGTGTGGACAGAAAAATCGACGAGAACACACTGATGATCTGCAACGGTGATATTCCCGTTGCCATCGCCGGTATCATGGGCGGTCTTGACAGCGAGATCGTTGATGACACCACCAGGCTGACACTGGAATCCGCCACCTTTGATCCGGTTTCTATCCGCAAATCAACGGTTCGTCTTTCCCACAGAACCGACGCTTCCATGCGTTATGAAAAAAGCCTGGATCCGGCCATGACCGTTCCGGCCATCGCCCGTTTTGTCAAGCTCCTGCAGGATATTGACAGCTCCGTTACCGTTGTGTCTTCCCTGACCGATGAAATCGCCTTTGAATATGACAAGGTTAGACTCACCTTTGACAAGAAGTTTGTGGACCGCTATACGGGCATTGAGATTGCCAATGACACCATCGTCAAGACCCTCGAGTCTCTCGGCTTCGGTGTTGTGCTGGAGAATGACAGCTTCACTGTTGATGTTCCCTCATGGCGCGCGACAAAAGATGTCACCATCAAGGCTGATATTATAGAGGAAATCACCCGAATTTACGGTTACGATAATTTTGACATTCACACCACAGCCACACCGCTTTATCCGCTTCGTCCCGACACGGAAAAGACCGTGGAGGATAAGATCAAGGATATTCTGGTCAAGCGTTTCTCTCTCCATGAGCTGCACTCTTATGTCTGGATGTACTATGACGAGTGCAGAAGCCTCGGCATTGATATCGAGGATAATATCAAACTGATCAACGCCACCAACCCGAATATTGAGGTGATCCGCAAGTCGATCGTGCCCACTCAGCTCTGTCAGGCGAAGCTCAATAGCGGTTACGCTCCGGATTTCGGCATTTTTGAGGTCGGCAGAATCGTTGACGGCTTGAAAGACGACGGCCTGTGCAACGAACAGAAGAAGCTGGCGATCACCCTTTTCAGCAAGACCAAATCCCTCGAAACCCTGTATTTTGAGCTCAGGGATATCCTTGCCACCCTCAGCGCCGATATCAAGCATATCGGTCTGACCTATGAGACGGCGGCGGCCGAGCATGACTATGAGCACCCGAAGAATCTGAACACCGTCATTTGCGGCGGCAAAAACATCGGTAAAATCGGTGTTGTTCACCCGACGGTTGCCAAGAAGATCGACAAAAAAGCCAACATCGTTTTTGCGGAGATTGATGTCAGAGACTTTGCTGAGATCGAAGCGAAAGCCATCGAGTATGAGGTACCGCAGAAGTTCCCGGGCATCGAGATTGACCTCTCCTTTGTCAGCGATAAATTTGCACCCATCGGCAAGGCGATTGCCGACGCAAACTGTCCCCTTGTCAAGAAGGTGGAGGTTGTCGATACCTATGAGGACGCAGCCGGCAGATCCATCACCTCGAGAATCACCTTTGCCCATCCGGAAAAGACCCTCACAAGAGAAGAGGTTCTGTCCGTGGTCGGCAGAATCATTGATGATCTCGAGAGCAAGGGTATCAGCCTGAAGAAGTGATTTTTAGCATTATATTTGCCGCGGGCTTTTGTACCGCGGCATTTTTCTGTCAAGCGAACTTTTTTTACTAAGCATTTTATCTTTTTTTATGAAAAACGATGTAATTTTGATTCCTTACATTTTTCTGAAGATATGCAGAAGGCTATTGAAATTTTCCCAGCTATGCTTTAACATAAGATCATCTTTTCAGGAAAGGTTGTTTTCAAAATGAAAAAGTTTTTACCCTTGATTTTGGTGCTTGTCGCTCTCTTGATGTTTAGTGCTTGTTCCGATCATGAAAAAGCGGAGGTTGTTATTGGTAAGAGTGATCTGTTCACGGAAGAAGAAATTCAAGCGGCTGTTGATTTGGTCTTAAAAGACGGCTTTTCAAAAGATGCGGGAGCAACGATTACCAAAATCTGGTATGAAGAAGTGAGCAGTCGCCGGGCAGTTGAGATTTATATGGAAAACGGTATGGGGAGCGTAAACGGTGTTTTAGAAGAAAATGTGATGATTCTGTTTTCTGATTTTAAAACGGGATCCAAAACCCAGTCTCTCAATCCCAATGATAAATATACGGGCTGGAGCTGGATTTTGATCCGCGACAGTCAAGACGGCTCTTGGAAAATTGATGACTGTGGCTATTAATATTCCTATGTCAAATACTATACAGACTGATCCTTTTCCGTACTTCAAACCGATAAACAGCAAGAGACTGTTGCTATGGGAAATGCCAGTGGCGACAGTCTCATACTTTTAATGTCGCATAGGCGACATAAAAACACCGCGGCACAGAGTGAAAACACTCTGTGCCGCGGCGTTTTTATGAGAGATTGATAATGGTTATATCTCTTTTTTTTCGGCAAGATCTGCGATGGTGATACCGTCGAAATACTCAAAAATGAGCTTATCAAGATCTTTCCACATGGGCAGGGTTCTGCACTCGTCACATCTCGGGCAGGGCTTTGCACCTTTTTCCAGGCAGTTCACCGGGGCTAAATCACCCTCCGTCAGGCTCAGAATCTCACTGACCTTGTATTCTTCGGGCTTTCTGCAGAGGCGATAGCCGCCGCCTTTTCCGTGGACGCCCTCAATAAGACCGTTTTTGGTCAGTACGGGCAAAATGCGCTCTAAATACTTCAGCGATATGTTTTGCCGATCGGCGATGGTTTTCATGGGAATGTATTCTCCGCCGCTGTTTTCGGCGATGTCAATCATCACGCGCAGGGCGTATCTTCCTCTTGTTGAAACTATCATAGCTTAACCTGCCTTGATCTTGTTTGTGTTTTTCTCCTCTCAGTCAGCAAAAAGGGGAGTGGAGAGATATCTGTCGCCGGTGTCCGGCAGCAGAACAACAATATTTTTGCCGGCGTTTTCCGGTCGCTTGGCCAATTCGATGGCCGCGAAGAGAGCTGCACCGGAGGAAATACCCACCAGCACACCCTCGCTCTTGCCCAGGAGCTTGCCTGTTGCGAAAGCGTCCTCATTGGATACGGGGAGGATTTCATCGTAAACGGAGGTATTCAGCACTTCCGGTATAAAGCCTGCACCAATGCCCTGAATCTTATGGGGGCCGGCGACACCGGTGGAAAGCACGGCCGATGTGGCCGGCTCCACGGCGACGATTTTCACGGAGGGTTTCTTGGATTTTAGATATTCACCGACGCCCGTAATGGTACCGCCTGTGCCGACGCCTGCCACAAAGATATCCACACTGCCGTCGGTATCCTCAAATATTTCTGGGCCGGTGGTCTCTCTGTGGGCTTTCGGATTGGCGGGGTTGACAAACTGTCCCGGGATAAAGCTGTCGGGGATTTCGGCAGCAAGCTCATCGGCCTTGGCAATGGCGCCTTTCATGCCTTTGGCACCCTCGGAGAGTACCAGCTCGGCGCCGTAGGCTTTCATGAGCTGTCGGCGCTCAACGGACATGGTGTCGGGCATGACGATAATGATGCGGTAGCCGCGTGCCGCCGCCACAGCGGCCAGGCCGATACCGGTGTTGCCGGAGGTCGGCTCGATGATAACCGAACCCGGTTTGAGCTTGCCGGAAGCCTCAGCGTCATCAATCATGGCCTTGGCAACGCGGTCCTTGACAGAACCTGCCGGGTTGAAATATTCCAGCTTCGCCAGAAGTTTTGCTTGTAATCCCAGATCTTTTTCAAGGTTACTCAGCTCTAAAAGGGGAGTCTTGCCGATGAGTTCATCGGCGGAATGATAGATCTTTGACATAATGTTTACCATAGCCTTTCCGGTTACAAATATACGCTTCCTGCGCTCTCACTGTAGCCGGATGAGAGCACAGATTTGCTGTTTTTATCCGTTCTTCACGGCGGCAAAGCCTCTTTCAAGGTCGGCAATGATATCGTCGATGTGCTCAGTGCCGATGGAAAGACGGATCGTGTTGGCCTTGATGCCCTGATCCTCGAGCTCTTCTGCGGAGAGCTGGCTGTGGGTCGTGGTCGCCGGGTGGATCACCAGGCTTTTGACATCGGCAACATTGGCAAGCAGAGAGAAGATCTTCAGGTTATCAATGAAAGCGTGTGCCTGCTCGACGCCGCCTTTGATTTCAAAGGTAAAGATGGATCCGCCGCCCTGGGGGAAGTATTTCTGATACAGTTTATGATCGGGATGATCGGGCAGTGACGGATGATTGACTTTTTCCACCAGAGGATGATGGGAAAGATAGTCGATGACCTTTTTGGTGTTGTCTGCATGGCGCTCCAGACGAAGAGAGAGCGTCTCCACACCCTGCAGCAGCAGAAATGCCGCAAAGGGAGAGATGGTGGCACCGGTGTCACGCAGAAGAATGGCGCGGATATAGGTGACGAAAGCGGCGGGGCCCACGGCCTTGACAAAGGAAACACCGTGATAACTGGGGTTGGGATCGGCGATAGCCGGATATTTGCCCGAGGCCGCCCAGTCAAAGTTGCCGGAATCGACGATGATTCCGCCGAGGGTCGTTCCGTGGCCGCCGAGGAATTTTGTGGCGGAATGGACGACAATGTCTGCGCCGTGCTCAATGGGTCTGATCAGGTAGGGCGTACCGAAAGTATTGTCAACGACGAGGGGGAGACCGTGCTTGTGAGCCAGGGCAGCCAGCGCGTCGATGTCGGGAATATCACTGTTGGGATTGCCGAGGGTTTCGATGTAAATGGCACGGGTGTTTTCCTGAATAGCGGCTTCGACCTCGGCGAGATCGTGGATATTGACGAAGCTGGCGGTGATGCCGAAATTGGGCAGTGTGTGCGCCAGAAGATTATAGCTGCCGCCGTAAATGGTTTTCTGTGCCACAAAATGACCGCCGTTCTGTCCGAGCGCTTCCAGAGTATAGGTGATGGCTGCGGCACCGGAGGCAAGCGCCAGGGCGGCTACGCCGCCTTCAAGAGCCGCCACGCGCTTTTCCAGGACATCTTGAGTGGAGTTGGTCAGACGGCCATAGATGTTGCCGGCGTCGGCCAGACCGAAACGGGCCGCGGCGTGTGCGGAATTATGAAAAACATACGATGTGGTGGCGTAAATGGGAACAGCACGGGCGTCTGTGGCGGGATCGGGTTCTTCCTGACCTACATGGAGCTGCAGGGTTTCAAATTTATAATCTGACATAATATTCATTTCCTTTCTTCTTTTCAAAATGCTTGATATACAGAACTTTTTTCTGTGTGCTCTTTCAGTTTGTACATCGACACATTCGTCCGAAGCGGAAATTGGATCGCAGTAAATTCACGAATTGCTTTGTCATGTTAACTGACCTGCCTTTGACATGGAAAATGGCTCCCGAGGGGAAGATTTATATACCTACCTTTTAGGTTGGTGTTATTATAGCAAAGTTAACCTACCTTGTCAATAGGTAAATGATAAAAATTTGAAAAAAATTCCAAATGTAAGGAAAGAAGTTTAAGAACAAAAAAACTCTCCGGTTTTTCACAAAACCAGAGAGTACATCGTTTTATTCTATGATGCTCGTTCCGTCCATTTCTTCCGGCTGAGGAAGTCCCATAATTTTGAGCATGGTGGGCGCAATGTCGCAGAGCTTACCGCCGCTGCGCAGTTTACATTCGCGGCCGACAACCACAAAGGGAACGGGGAAAGTGGTGTGGGCGGTGAAAGGCGAGCCGTCCTCATCGTACATCTTGTCGGCATTGCCGTGGTCGGCGGTGATGAGCATAACACCGTCCATTTCCGCCACAGCTTCGGCTACCTTGCCGACGCAGGTGTCGACAGCCTCTACGGCTGCTTTCGCAGCGTCAAAGATGCCTGTGTGTCCGACCATGTCGCAGTTGGCGAAATTGAGGATCACAGCGTCGTATTTACCGCTTTTGACAGCGGCAACGACCTTGTCTGTTACCTCATAGGCGCTCATTTCCGGCTGGAGGTCATAGGTGGGAACCTTGGGGGAAGCCACGAGGATTCTGTCCTCACCCTCATACTGCTTTTCAACGCCGCCGTTGAAGAAGAAGGTGACATGAGCATACTTTTCGGTTTCGGCGATTCTGAGCTGGGTTTTGCCCATTTTTGAGATGTATTCGCCGAAAGTATTGACGAGGCTCTGGGGCTTGAAAGCCACCTGAACATTGGGCATGGTGGCGTCATACTGCGTCATGCAGACATAGTAAAGAGGGAAGAAGCCGTTTCTTCTCTCAAAGCCGCTGAAATCCGGATCAACAAAGGTTCTTGTGATTTCTCTGGCTCTGTCCGGGCGGAAATTGAAGAAGACAACGCTGTCGTCGGCCTTGACGGTGGCATTTTCTGCGCAGACCGTAGGAATGACAAATTCATCGGTGAGGTTTTTGCCCTCGGCGTCGATGGTTTCATAGGACTTCTTTACAGCCTCCACGGGACATTCGGCCTTATTGCCCTCGCCGTAAACCATGGCGGCATAGGCCTTTTCCACTCTTTCCCAGCGGTTGTCTCTGTCCATGGCATAATATCTGCCCATGACCGTTGCAATCTTGCCCAGACCAATCTCCTTGAGCTGTGCGGCGGCATGAGCCACATAGTCGGCGCCGGAGGCGGGAGGAACATCGCGGCCGTCGAGGAAGCAGTGAAGATAGACTTCTTTGACGCCCATTTTCTTGGCCATTTTCACAATGGCGTATAAGTGACTATTGTGAGAGTGAACGCCGCCGTCGCTGAGCAGACCCATGAGGTGAAGAGCAGAGTCCTTTTCCAGGCAGTTGTTCATGGCGCCCTTGAGGGCTTCGTTTTCATAAAAATCACCGTCGGCGATGGACTTGGTGATTCTGGTCAGCTCCTGATAGACGACACGGCCTGCGCCGATATTGGTGTGACCGACTTCGCTGTTACCCATCTGTCCGTCGGGCAGACCGACATCCATACCCGAGGCGCCGATATAGGTCATGGGGTTTTCGCTCATGAGCTTGTCGAGGTTCGGGGTGTTGGCGGCTACGATCGCATTGCCGTAGTCAGAGGGGTTTTTACCGAAGCCGTCCATAATGCAAAGCAAAACTGGTTTTTTCATAGCTTTCATCTGATCCTTTCCGGAATCTTTATCGTTTTATTTTCTGAAAAGGGGGTTGCCTAAGCAACCCCATAGTTATTATTCGGCGCTGGCTGCCTTAACGATGACAGAGAAGTCCTGAGCCTTGAGGGAGGCGCCGCCGATGAGGCCGCCGTCCACATTGACCTTGGAGACAAGCTCAGCGGCATTCTTGGCATTCATGGAGCCGCCGTACTGAACGGTGACAGCCTGAGCCGCCTCTTCACCGTAGGCTTCTGCGATGGCCTGACGGACATAGCCGTTGCCCTCGTCAGCCTGATCGGCAGTGGCGGTGACGCCTGTGCCGATGGCCCATACGGGCTCATAGGCGATGATAACATCTTTGAGCTGATCGGCTGTGACATTGGTCAGAGCCATTTTGGTCTGGAACTTCAGCAGGGTCTCGGTGTAGCCGAGCTCTCTCTGCTCCAGGGTTTCGCCCACGCAGATGATGGGCTTGAGGCCGGCATTCAGTGCGGCCAGAGAACGCAGGTTAACGGTCTGATCGGTTTCGCCGAAATACTGTCTTCTTTCGCTGTGACCGACTACGACATATTCCACGCCGGCTTCCTTGAGCATTTCGGCGGAAATCTCACCGGTGAAAGCGCCGGAGGCCTTGAAGTGTACATTTTCTGCGCCGATTTTGATGTTGGAACCCTTTGCCGCTTCCACTGCTGCGGCAATATCCACGAAAGGAACGCAGAGAACAACATCGCACTTTGCGTCGGCAACGAGGGGCTTCATCTCGTTGATGAGAGCCGTTGCCTGAGAGGGGGTCATGTTCATTTTCCAGTTGCCGGCGATAACTGCCTTGCGAAGAGCCTTATTCATTTTAAACTACTCCTTTATAATGGTATACTTTTCGATTATTTGTCGTTGAGAGCTGCAACACCGGGAAGCTCTTTGCCCTCGAGGAACTCAAGGGAAGCGCCGCCGCCGGTTGAGATATGGCTCATCTTGTCGGCAAAGCCCAGCTTCTGAACGGCAGCAGCCGAGTCGCCGCCGCCGACGATGGAAATGGCGCCGCTGTCAGCGATGGCAGTGGCTACAGCGATGGTGCCGCTTGCGAAGTTTGCCCACTCGGAAACGCCCATGGGTCCGTTCCAGATGACGGTGCCTGCGCCCTTGATGGCGTCGGCAAAGAGCTTTTCTGTCTTGGGACCGATGTCAAGACCCATCCAGCCGTCGGGGATATCGTCGGAATCAACGGTCTTGAATTCTGTGTCAGCGCTGTATTCAAGACCGACCTTGTTATCAACGGGGATCAGGAAGTTTACGCCCTTTGCTTTGGCGTCTTCCATCATCTGCTTTGCCATGTCGATCTTGTCGGTTTCGCAGATGGAGGTGCCGACGGAGTGTCCGAGGGCGGCAAAGAAGGTATAGGCCATACCGCCGCCGACGATGAGGGTGTCAACCTTGCTGAGGAGATTATTGATGACGCCGATCTTGTCGCTGACCTTTGCGCCGCCGAGGATGGCTACGAGGGGTCTCTTGGGATTCTCAAGAGCGCCGCCCATATATTCCAGTTCTTTGCGGATCAGGAAGCCGCAGACTGCGGGCAGATAATCAGCTACGCCGGTGGTGGAGCTGTGGGCTCTGTGGGCAGAACCGAAAGCGTCGTTTACATAGATTTCGGCAAGGGAAGCAAGAGCCTTGCTGAATTCGGGATCGTTCTTGGTCTCCTCTGCATGGAAGCGGACATTTTCAAGAAGAAGCACTTCGCCCTCTTTGAGGTCTGCTGCCAGGGACTTGGCGCTTTCACCGATAACATCCTTTGCCATCTTGACTTCTCTGCCGAGAAGCTCGCCGAGTCTGACGGCAACGGGAGCCAGTGAAAATTCAGGCTTGAATTCACCCTTGGGTCTGCCGAGATGAGAGCAGAGAATGAGCTTTGCGCCGTGGTCGAGGAGGTAATTGATCGTGGGAAGAGAGGCGACGATTCTCTTGTCGCTTGTGATGACGCCGTCTTCCATCTTTACATTGAAGTCGCAGCGGACAAGGACCTTTTTGCCCTTGACATTAATGTCTTCAACGGATTTCTTGTTCAGTACATTCATGTTGTTCTTTCCTTTCTGGGATAAGATATTTTTTTGTTTTTTTTACACCAACAGACATTTTATATGATTACTCGATTTTTTTCAAGTGTCTGTTGATAAAAAATACGCATAGTGCTATACAATATTTTATATAAACCACATAAAATCGCCTTATTTTTCCAGCCAGGCTTTCATCAGGTCGGCCATAACGCCGTTTCCCGACTCCTTTTCCTGTGCCTTTTGCTGCTTTCTCATGTAAGACATGACATCGGCTTTGCCGGCGCCTCTGTCCTCTCTTCTTTTGCTGAAATCGCTCAGACGCTCCCGGTAGCCGCATTTGCAGACGAAGATTTTTTTCTCACCCTCGCCGCGCAGCTCCAGCTTTTTGTGGCACTCGGGGCAGCGGGCGTTGGTCACCTGACTGATGCCCTTGCGATAGCCGCACTCCCGATCCTGGCAGATCAGCATTTTGCCTTTCTTTCCGTTGACCTCGAGGAGGTATTTTCCGCAGAGGGGACACTTGTCCTTGGTGGCGTTCTCGTGGGTATATTGTGCGTCGGAGGCGATGACCGTGGAAACCAGGTGAGTGGAATAGTCGCGCATTTCGGCGATGAATTTTTTCATGTCGGCCTTGCCGCGGCTGATGTTCTGGAGCTGCTGCTCCCATTTGGCCGTCAGTTCGGCGCTTTTGAGGTCGTCGGGTACAATGCGGATGAGCTGTTTGCCCTTGGCTGTGGGATGAATTTCCTTGCCCACGCGCTCGATGGAGAAATTATCAAAGAGCTTTTCGATAATGTCCGCCCTTGTGGCCGGGGTGCCGAGACCGCTGGTGGTCTCGATGACGGCCTTGAGGTTTTTGTCGCTGATTTGTTTGGAGGGATTCTCCATGGCGGAAAGCAGGGTGGCCTCGGTGTAGCGTGCCGGCGGTTTTGTTTTGCCGCAGACAATCTTGGCACCGGAGACGGGCAGCTTCATGCCTTTTTTGATTTCCGGGAGCTGCTGAGAACGGTTCTCGCCCTCGTCCTCCTCGTCCTCGTCGGCGGCGGAATAAAAGGCTTTCCAGCCGGGAGAGGTGACGGATTTTCCCTTGGCGGTGAAGCTCAGTCCCTCGCACTCCAGACGCAGCTTGACCTCGTCATATTGAAAGTCGGGGGAGAGAACGGCCATAAAGCGCCGCACAACCAGATCGTAGATGTTTCGCTCGTCATAGCTCAGACGGGAAAAATCCGGCGACTGCTCCGTGGGAATGATGGCGTGATGGTCGGTGACCTTAGCATTATTGACAATATGCTTGGTAAGTATCGGATTTTTAGCAAGATTCATGGCGGCTTTCTGATAGGGCCCCACCGCCATGGCCCGCAGACGCTCGGGAATCGTGGCGACGATATCGTCGGTGATATAGCGGGAATCGGTTCTCGGATAGGTGAGCACCTTGTGGTATTCATAGAGACTCTGCATCAGGGAAAGGGTCTGCTTGGCAGAATAACCGTATTTTTTGTTGGCGTCTCTCTGCAGCTCCGTCAGATCATAGGCGGCAGGCGGCGCTGTCTTCTTTGAGGTGCGCTCCGCCTCGGCCACGGTGGCCGTTTTTCCTTTGATTTTTTCCGCCGCCTTTTCGACAAAGGCTTTGTCGGAAAAACGGGTGTTGTTTTTGCTGTCACGGAAAGTGGCGGTGAAATCTCTGAAAAGGGCCTGCAGGGTGTAATAATCCTTGGGCTGAAAGGCGAGAATTTCTTCTTCGCGCTGAACAATGAGAGCCAGAGTCGGGGTCTGCACCCGGCCGGCAGAAAGCTGCGCGTTATATTTGCAGGTCAGGGCTCTGGTGACATTGAGTCCCACCAGCCAGTCTGCCTCGGCTCTCGCCTGAGCAGAGTAATAGAGATTGTCATATTCTTTGGCGTCCTTGAGATGGGCGAAGCCCTCCTTGATCGCCCTGTCAGTCTGTGAGGATATCCACAGACGGTAGGCGGGACCTTTCCAGTGGGCTTTCATCATGATCCAGCGCGCCACCAGTTCGCCCTCACGGCCGGCGTCGGTGGCGATGACCAGCGCCGAGACATCGGGACGCTTCATCAGTGCCGAGACGGCACGGTATTGCTTCGAGGTCTGCTTGATCACCGTCAGTTTCATTTTTTCCGGCAGCATCGGCAGATCCTCTAACTGCCAGCGTTTGTATTTTTCGTCATAGGCTTCGGGATCGGCGAGGGTCACCAGATGGCCGAGAGCCCAGGTGACGATGTATTTTTCTCCGATGAGACAGCCGTCGCCCTTTTGCCGGCAGCCCAGAACCCGGGCAATGTCCCGCGCAACAGAGGGCTTTTCGGCCAAAACAAGAGTTTTAGTCATTTTTGTTTCTCCTTATTTGATGACGGAAAGACAGAAATTTTCGGTGTCGAAGCTCTCTGCCACAGTTTTTTCCACTTCCTGTTTGGTCACGGATTGATAAAGCTCAATGTTGTCGAATAAGCCGCGGCCGCCGAAATAGGCGTCCACTAAGTTGCCGGCCAGATCGTCCACATCGTTGAAAGAGAAGATCTCACCGCCGTAAAGCCGTCTGAGGGAGACGGAAAAATCCTCGTCGGAAATGCCTTCCGTTTTTATTCGGCGGATCTCCCCGATGATTTCCTCGGCTGCCTTTTTCGGTTCACGGCTTTCGCCGGTGAAAATCGGGCAGGCGAAGCCGCGGCCCGAGAAATACTCCTTGCCGAAAGAGGAATTGATCAGTCCCTCCTCGAGCAAACGGCAGTAAAGGGGAGAAACCTTGCCGGCGATGCAGTCCAGCGCTAGATTCATCAGCAGTGTTTCCTTTGCCGTTCTCACCGGCTCGCGGTGGTTCTCTTTGAAGCCCAGGGCGAATTTCGGGATATCCACGCCGAGGGTTTCTTCGATATAATCACAAGCAACCTTTTCAGGCTCCTCGGGTATAATCTGCTCAAACTCAACCTTGTCTTCTTTCTTCAGCACCTTGTCTGCAATGGCAAGAACCTCTTCCTTTTTCACATTGCCGGCAACGGCAAGGACCATATTGCTCAGATTATAAAAGGTGTTGTAGCAGCTGTAAAGCAGCTCCGCGTTGATCTGCGCAATGGAATCGGTGGTGCCGGCTATATCAATTCTGACCGGATTCTTGCTGTATATTCCTCGAAGCAGGTTAAAGAGTACCTGCCAGTCGGGATCGTCCTGATACATCCGGATTTCCTGACCGATGATTCCCTGCTCCTTTTGCACCGTGGCCTCGGTGAAATAGGGAGACTTGACGAAGTCGAGGAGAATTTCGAGATTCTCCTCAAAGGAGCTGCTGCACTGAAAAATATAGCAGGTGCGATCAAAGCTTGTAAAGGCGTTGGCGTTGGCACCGGTTTTTCCGAAACGCTCAAAGGCGTCAAGCTCCTCGCTTTCAAAGAGCTTGTGCTCCAGAAAGTGAGCGATGCCCTCGGGGACCGTGGTGAATTTCTCCTGACCTTTCAGGCGAAAACAGGTGTCAACGGAGCCGTACCGGGTGCCGAACATGGCAAAAGCGCCGGTGTAATCCTTCTTTTCCATGACGAATATCTTCAGTCCGCTGCTGTGGTCGATCTCGTAGTATTCTTCGCCCAACAGCTCATTTTTGATCAGTTTTTCAGCCATTTATTTTTCCTCCTTCTCACTCTCAAGAATGAAAACCGTGTCCTCACAGACCATGTTGGCCGCAACGATGATTTCTTCGCGGCTGACGGCGTTGATCATGTCGGAAGACTCCTGCGGTGTGTAGAACTCTCCCGAGACGCACTGATCAAGGAACCAGCCGTCGATGCTCATGACGCTGTCATAAACACTGCGGTAGCTGTCGGCAAGACTGAGCTTGGCCTGAAGGATCACCTCGTCGCTGAAGTTTCCGGCGCGCATATCCTCCATTTCACGGCGTATGGCTTCCAGCGCTTTTTGGGTGTTTTCCGTTTCCACGCCGCTCTGGACGATGATGATGCCTTTGGAATAGATCAGTGACGCCGAGCAGTAATAGCAAAGGCTCATTTTTTCACGGACATTGACGAAGAGTTTGGAAAAGGTTCCCGAGCCGAAAATTTCCGTCATGAGCTTGATGGCGGCATAGTTGTCCCGGTCATAGGTCATGCCGGCACGGTAGCCGAGGACCAACTTGCCTTGATTGACCTTTTGCGTTTCGGTCACGGTTTTGTTGCCGTTGCTTTCCGTCAGGAATTCGGTGCGGATCTCGGCGATGTCCTCTTTCTTTCTCTCCAGACGGTCGAAATAAGGCCGGATGATCTCCTCGGCTTTCTTTTCGTCGAAGTTTCCCGTGAGACTGATCTGAATCGGGCAGGTCATCAGCAGCTTTTTCCATTCGGCGAAAATCTCTTCGGAACGAAACGCCATGATCTCCTCCTTTTCGCCGAGGGGAGAAATCGAATAAGCCTCGTCGCAGCACATTTCTTCCATGAGGCGTTTGCGTGCATAGGTGATCTTATTGTCGTTTTGCCGGTCGATCAGGTCGCAGAGCTGTCTCTTTTCCCGGCTCAAGTTTTCCTCTTTGAAGCCTTTTTCAGTGATATCCGGGCGGAAAAGACAGGCGAGCAGGAGCTCCAACCCGTGAGTGAATACATCCTCACCCTCGAGAGCGAAGCGATTGTCAACAGCAATCAGGCTCAGGGAAAGTACCTGAGCTTCTCCGTTTTTTTCGATTCTCGGTGTCAGCCGCGCACCGTAAAGTCCGGCGAGTTTGCGGTTCATCTCTGCCATCGTGGGCAGATCCTTGTTGGTTCGTGCCAGCAGATGAATCAGCAGGGCTCTTTTGGAAACCGAGCTGTCCAGCGGCGCCATGAGACTGAGGGTGATGACAGAAGTTTTGAACTGTTCGGTTCTATGCGTGCAGAGGGTCAGACCCCGTCCGATCGTTTTTCTTTCCATTTTTATCCTCCGTTTGTTCGTAGTTGCCTTTTGTTTTTCATTATACCACAACCTGTCATCAATATGCAAATTTTTCCTTTGGTCGGTTTTTCGCAACGACTTAAATTAGATTTTAGGTCGCCGTCTTATATTACCCATGTTGAGAGCCTTTCAGCGGATTTGTATATTGTGTATAGTTTACGGTGCTGAATAGTTGAAATTAAGAAAATAAGACGAATTTTCCTCGACATATGGTTAAAATCCACAATGTTAAATTGACCTAATTTTTGTCAAAAAAATGGGCAATATGTGCTGAAAATGACAAAAATGAGAGGTTAAAAAATAAATTTTTGAAAAATTATATAAAAAATTCCCTCGTTTATATTGCAAAATGCCGATAAATTGTGTAAAATGGTTAAAGTGACGATGGTCAAAATATCCAAATTGCTCAAGATTATTTGAATTGGAGGGACATTACAATATGTCTAACAGACTGTTTCAGGGAATTATTCATCAGATGAAGGATGCCATCGACCGTACGATCGGCGTTGTGGATAGCACGGGAACAATCGTGTGCTGCAGTGATCTCGGCAGAATCGGGGAAATGAATTTTGTCGACATGAAAGAGGTGCTTTCAAACGACGATGTCAAAGTCATATCCGGAAAGACCTTTCTTGCCATCGGTTCTCAGAATCATCCCGACAGCGCTATTTTTGTTGACGGAAACGATGACAATGCCGCAAGCTATGCCAAGCTGATTGCCATTTCCCTGGGCGGCATCAAGCAGTATTACGATGTCAAATTTGACAGAAGCAACTTTATCAAGAATGTTATTCTCGACAATATACTGCCGGGAGATATCTATCTCAAAACCCGTGAACTCGGCTTCAACAACGAGGTTTCACGCTGTGCCCTGCTCATCAGAACGGCAGAGAGAACCGATGTCTCTGTCAGCGAATCCATTCAGGCTCTTTTCCCGGACAAGAACAAGGACTTTGTCATCAATATCAACGAGACGGATATCGCCCTTGTCAAGGAGGTTCGCTCCGGCAATGATATCAAGGATCTTGAAAAGCTGGCAAGAAGCATTGTGGATTCCCTCCATACGGAATATTATGTCAATGCCGTCATCGGTATCGGTACGATTGTCACGGGCATCAAGGATCTGCCCCGTTCCTTCAAGGAGGCACAGATCGCCCTGGAGGTCGGAAAGGTTTTCGACACCGAAAAGACCATTGTAACCTACGAGAATCTCGGCATCGCAAGACTGATTTATCAGCTTCCCACAACCCTGTGTGAAATGTTCCTCAAGGAGATCTTCAAGAAAGGCTCCATTGTCGGTCTGGATCATGAAACCCTCTTTACCATTCAGAAGTTCTTTGAGAATAACCTCAATGTTTCCGAGACTTCCAGAAAGCTCTTTGTTCACAGAAACACCCTCGTCTACAGACTGGAAAAGATCAAAAAGCTCACCGGTCTTGATCTGCGTGAGTTTGACGACGCGATTGTGTTCAAGGTCGCCCTGATGGTTAAGAAGTATCTGGATGCCAAGCCGGTGAAATATTGATAATCGCTTCTTCCGGCGCAGCCGGGTGCCATTGCGGCGCTCTGCGCCCGCAGGTCTGCACCGCCGCAAGGCGGTGACACAAAATATTAAAGAGAGAGAGAAATATGATAGAATTTAACGGTGTGTCCATGCGATACAAAACCAACGGCGTTGTCGCTCTGGATAATGTCAATGTGAAGATTGACAAGGGCGAGTTCGTTTTTATCGTCGGAGCCTCCGGCGCAGGCAAAAGCTCTTTCCTGAATGTTATTATGGGTCAGGAAAAGGTGGATGCCGGTTCGGTCATTGTCGGACCATATAATCTCCAGCGCATGAAGCGCAGGGATCTTCCCTATCTGCGCCGTATGCTGGGTATCGTTTTTCAGGATTTTCGTCTCATTCCCAAAATGACCGTTTATGATAATATCGCTTTCGCTCTGCGCGTTATCGGCATGAGCGAAAAAAAGATCACGAAAAGAGTGCGTTATGTTCTCAAGCTCGTGGATCTTTCCGATAAGCAGAAATGTCTGCCCAATCAGCTTTCCACCGGTGAAAGACAGAGAGTGGCCATTGCCCGCGCTCTGGTCAATAATCCCGGCGTCATCATTGCCGATGAGCCCACGGGAAACCTCGACCCGGTGCTTTCCAGTGACATCATGAGTCTTTTTGACAAGATCAATGCGCTGGGAGCGACGGTTGTGGTGGTTACCCATGACCTGGAGTTGGTGCATCAGTTCGACCACAGAATCGTTACCATTGAAAACGGTAAGATTATTTCCGATGTTCCGGCACGAAGCAGCGAGCGGATCACACCGCACAGACCGGGACCGATCAAGGCTGTTTCCGGCGAGAAAACGGAAGCTGCTGCTGAAGAGAAAAAAATAAATGAGCCGGAAAGTGAAAACACATCCGATTCGGATGAGCAGGAAGCTGCTGCGGCAGCATCACAGCAGGAGGATCAGACCAATGGCGAAGAATAAAAAAAATAAGCGTAAGTCTTCCGGCGGCCTGAACACCGGCTATCTGACGAGAATGGGTTTGCACAATCTTGTTGCCAACCGCAGTATGTCACTTTCGTCCATCAGTGTTCTGACGGCGTGTCTGCTGCTGATCGGCATTTCGCTGATTTTGCTGCTGAATATCCGTACTCTTGTCAAGGATGTTGAAAATCAGAATGTCGTGGTGGCTTTTGTCAAGGATGACATCGGAGATGAAGCCGTCGCCAAGGTGGGGGCCGATCTTTCCGCACTGCCCAATGTTGTGGGCGTTGAATTTGTATCCAAGGAAGAGGGCTATGCTCAGCAGCTGGAGGAATTCGGCGTTGAGCAGGGACTCTTCGATGATGTTATAGAAAATCCGCTTCCTCATTCCTATCGGATTTCCGTGAGTAATCTGGAGGATTTCAACACGACCCTCGCCGCCATCGAAGCGGTGGAAAATGTGGAATCGGTGAGAGAAAGTCAGGAACTGGTCAATCAGATTTCTACTCTGCAGAGCTCCGTGACGGCGATCTGTCTTGTTCTGGTCATTGTGCTCGGACTGGTCTCTCTGTTCATTATTTCCAACACCATTCGTATCACCATGGTTTCCAGAAAGATCGACATACAGGTTATGAAGAGCGTCGGCGCCACCAATCTTTTCATCTGCTGGCCCTTTATGATCGAGGGTGTTGCCATCGGACTGATTGCCGGTATCATCGCTTTGGGTATCACGATTGCGTTCCAGTACCTGGAGGGCAACGCACTGCAGTCCCTTTTTGCCATGTTCGGCTCTCATGTGGTGACCATTATGGAGTATCTGCCGATTCTCATTGTCGGATATCTGTTCTCGGGTATCGTTATCGGCTCTCTGGGCAGTGTTGTTTCCATCAGAAAATATTTGAAAAAAGAGGGCAGCGAGGCCAACGATCTTTGATTTTTGTTTTGCCGGCGGGCATAATTCCTGAATTATGCCCGTACAGCTTTGTTACCATTCAGCAGCGGATGTTCATTTTGTCCGCTTGCCAATAAGGGGGAGTATACAGTGAAAATAAAGATCATCTCTTTCCTTTTGTGTGTGAGCCTGACGGTTTCATGCCTTGTTTTCTCCTGCCCGCCGCTTTCTGCGCGGGCTGCCACCAAAAGTGAGCTTGAGGCTCAGATTGAAGAATATAACGCCAAAATCGAGGCAAACAAGAAGAAACTCGAGGAGCTGAAAAACCAAAAGGAAAAACAGCAGGAATACCTTGAGACGCTGGAAAAACAGATCGCTGACACCAAGGCTAAGGCGCAGGCCTATCAGACAGAGATCAATCTGATCGACGGTGAGATTGATGCCCTCAACGCCAAGCTCAAGCAGATCAGCAATGAGATTTCCATTATCAACGAAAAGATTACGGCAACGAAAAAGACGATTGCCGAAACACAGCAGGATATCGACGACTCTGCCGAAAGTATGTCGGCCCGTCTGCGAGCCGCCTATATGAAAGGCAGTGAATCCACGCTTAAGATCCTCATGGGTGCCGATTCCCTTGCCGGCTTCATGACGCGCCTGGAGATGATCAAGCGAACCTCCGAAAAGGACAAGGAGACCATCAAGGCCTTTGAGGCCAAGGTGAAGAAGCTGGAGGCAGAGAAAAAGGCGCTGGAGGAAAGCAAGACGGAGCTCACTGCCAAAAAAACAGAGCAGGAGCAGAAAAAGACCGAGCTTGTGGAGAAAAAAACCGAGCTGAAAAAGAGAAAGCAGGAGCACGATAATGTCCGCGCCGCACTGGAAAAGAACTATGCGGAAATCGAAAGCTATGTTTCCAGTCTTGATAAGTCAAGCAGTGCTTATAAGAATTATATCAGTCAGCTTGAAAACGAAAAGAAACAGGCCAATGCGGAGATTGACCGCATCATCAGTCAGTATTATGCCACCTCCCAAAAGCCGTCCACGACAAACGGTGCGTCCGGCACGAACACGGGAAACGGCGGCGGTTCCTATAACACCGGTGAAAGCTGGGCATGGCCTTTAGGAACCAGATGGTGCTATATCAGCAGTAAATACGGTTACCGCGACGCCAGCATTTCCGGCTGGTCCTTCCACGGCGGCATCGACATCGCCGGCGGCAACGGCCAGCTTTACGGCGCGCCGGTTTACGCCACCCGTTCCGGCAGAGTCATTACGGCCGTGACCAGCGACAGAGGCTACGGCATTTATGTCATCATCGACCACGGCGACGGTTATTCAAGCCTTTACGGCCACATGTCTGTCCGCTATGTCAGCACCGGCGACAGCGTCAGCAAGGGTCAGATGATTGGCCGCGTGGGTGATACGGGAAATTCAAAGGGCGCCCATCTGCATTTTGAGGTCAGATATTACGGCGAAAAGAAGAATCCCCTGAATTATGTGAAGAATCCGAACGGATAAGGAGTGAGTTTTCGGTGAAAAAGAGAATACTATGTATTTTGCTGTGTTTCACCGTGGTGATCGCATCGCTGACCCTCGTCAGACCGCAGTTGACTGCTTCGGCGGCAACGAAAAGTGAACTGGAAGATAAAATCGACGAGATTGACGATGAGATCGCAGCAAACAAAAAGAAGCTCGAAGAGCTGAAAAACAAAAAGGAAGCGCAAAAAGAATATCTTGATACCCTCAAGAGCCAGATCGACGCTGTGGAAAGCAAGGCGACCAACCTGAAAACGCAGACCCAGGTGATCGACAAGGAAATTGACGCCCTTGATGTTCAGCTCAAACAGCTCGGCAGTGAAATCTTCATTATTGAGGAAAACATTACCAAAACACAAAACAGTATCAAAACTACCCAAAAAAACATCGAGGAGTCGAGCGATTTGCTGGCGGCCCGACTTCGCGCGGCATATATCGGCGGAAATGAGTCAACACTGAAAATACTCATGGGCTCCGATTCTCTTGCCACTTTCCTGACGCGCCTGGAAATGATGAAGCGCGTTTCCGAGAATGACAAAAAGATCATCAACGACTTTAAGGAAAAGGTGGAAAAGCTCAAGAAAGAGAAAGCGGAGCTGGAAGCGGACAAAGCAGAGCTTGCCAGCAAAAAAAGCGAAGTTGACATCAAAAAAGATGAAAAGGTCACCACCAAAAATGAGCTGACCGCCAAGCAAAAGGAATATAAGCAGACGGTGACAGAGCTCGAGAGCAAATACGCCGAGATCGAAGAATATATCGAGAAGATCGACAAGTCCAGTGCTGCCTATAAGGCTTATATTTCCGAGCTGGAGCAGGAAAGAAAAGCGGCGGACGCCGAGATCGACCGGATCCTCAGTGAGTATTACGCCACCTCGAAAAAGCCCTCCACCACACTCAGCGGCGCCAACGCCAATCCCACCACCCAGCCCGGTTCCTCCTCAGGTGGCTCCTCGTCGGGATCCTCTGCCGATTCCTCTTATAACAGCTCGGCAAGCTGGGCATGGCCCCTGGGCAATGCCTCCTGCTATATCAGCAGTCCCTACGGCTACCGAAGCGCCAGCATTTCCGGCTGGTCCTTCCACGGCGGTACCGATATCACCGGCGGCGGAATTCACGGCAAGGGTGTTTATGCCTCTCGTGCCGGCAGGGTCATTACGGCTGTTACCAGCAACAGCGGTTACGGAATCTATGTGCTGATTGATCACGGAGACGGCTATTCCAGTCTCTACGCTCATATGTCCGCGCGCTATGTCAGCGCCGGCGACACGGTCAGCAAAGGACAGATGATCGGCCGGGTCGGTTCCACGGGCAACTCCACCGGACCGCATCTTCATTTTGAGATACGCTATTACGGCGAAAAGAAAGATCCGATGAACTATGTCAAAAAGCCGTGATAAGACACCGAGACCCGGAGAAAGCAGTTTGCTTTTCTCAGAAGTTTAAAGTATAGTAATCAGTTTTGAGAGGTATAGTTTTCCTATCCCTCTCATACTGTGTTTTATGCCGGTTCAGCATGAAAAGCATAGGCTTGAAAGGGAGTGGTATGAGAATGCACAAGAAAGTATCTCTCGGTCTGACCATCGGTCTGATCATCATTTTCTGCGCGCTGACAGCCGCAGGCACCACTGCTGTGATCACGAAAAAATACAACACCATCCTCGGCGGTATTCCGCAGAGAATGAAACAATATGAAATCCTCGATGAAGTCATCGAAACTTTAGAGAAAAGCGGCAGCTACGAAGAAAATCTTCGTTTCGGTTCTGCGGCGGCAAAGGCCTTTGTTGCCGGATTGGACGGAAGCGAATATCTGACTGCCGATGAATACAGAGCCTATCGGCAGAGTGTCAGCGGAAAAATGACCGGGATCGGTGTGAAATATATCCGCGGCAACAAGGGCACGATCAAAATTACTGCCGTCAGTCCCGGCTCTCCTGCGGAAAGCGCAGGACTGAAAAAAAATGATGTGATTGTCGCCTTTGACGGGATCAAGATCACAGAAAAGAATTACGCTGAAATGTCAGCCAAGCTCACTGATGACAAGCTCTCTCAGCTGAGTCTGATCTATGAAAGAGACGGCAGGGAGAAAAGTCTCACGCTGCCCATGGGATATGAGGCGCAGTCCGTGTCAACTGGCGTCTACGAAAATGTGGGTTATATTGCTGTCAGCGGTTTTTATACCGGCACACCGGCCAAAATCTCGGAAGCACTGGAGAGCTTTACGCTTTCCGGGGTCGCCGCTGTTGTTCTTGATCTGCGGGGAAATGACGGTGAAAACTGCGATATTGCCGTTGAGGCGCTGGATCTTTTTGTGCCGATGTCCGCCACGGACAGACCGGCCGTCAAGGCCGTCGATGCCAAGGGTAAGACCGTCAAGGAGTATTCCACGGCGTCGGGAGAGATCAATTTGCCGCTGGGGGTACTGATCGACGCGGAAACCGCCTGTGCGGCGGAGGTTTTTGCCGCCTCGCTTCGCGATTTCGGCAAGGCGGAGATCTTCGGCGGTGAGAACAGTGCCGGCAACAGCCGTTATCTGCGTGATTTTGAGCTTTCCGACGGTTCGGGACTGATCCTGAACCTGGGCTCTCTGGTACCCATGGGAGGCGAAAGCTATGATTCCGTGGGAATCACACCGGATTATACAATAAAAGATGCCGAAAAAGCGGCAATATTCAAAGAGGACAGACTCTTTCTTTACGCCGTGTCCGTTCTGACGCGGCAGTGAGGTTTGCATAAAAAATATCGGAAAGGAGAGATGAACCGTGAAAGTTAAGATCAGCGTCATTTTTGCGATTCACAGTGGCGGGATCAATCTGAAAAAGGCTTTGGATTCCGTGAAGTTTCAGAGCCTGAAAGACATTGAGGTCCTCATCGGAGACGCCAACTGCGATGAAGCCACCGGGCAGATGCTAAGGTCATACTGTTCCGACAGTCGGTTCCAATATCTTCATTTTGACAGCGACAGTATTTCCGAGGCAAGAAATCAATGCATCGAAGCGGCGCAGGGAAAGTATGTGGCTTTCGGAGAGAAGAATGTCATTTTTTCCAAAAATCTTCTGGAAAGTATGTTCAGTGCCGCGGAAAAAGAGAATGCCGATCTCTGCGTTGCCCATATGGCAAGCTCCGATATTTACGGCAAACATGAATTTACCAGCACGCGAACCATGTCCGGCAGAAAGATCATTGATAAGTTTGACACCGATCTGATCTGGAATCCGGCGGTGACAAACAAGCTCTTTCTGAAAGAGAGAATCAGGCAGTCGGGTATTCGTTTCAGAGGCTACGGCAAGGCCAGGGAGGCGGCTTTTTCCATTCCCTTTGCTTTCGGCAGCGGCGTGATTGTTACCTGCTCCAAGGGCGTGGTCAGCTATGTGAATCCCGTGGTCAACGAGGGCGTCTCCGCTTTTCCCATAGAGGATTATCTGGAAGCCTACGAATATATTATTTCCGAGGCCAAAGCGGCTTTTGACAGAGCCATTGAGGAGAGCGTCACAGACTTTGACCGCAAGGAACTGAAAAAGCAGATGGTGGTGTATATTGATCAGGTTTACCACAAGGAGATCACCGTGCTGCTTTACAGCTATTACCGCCATATCTGGAGCCTGAGCGACGGCGAAATCGAAAAATATGCGGACACCGTTACGGCACTCGTGGCGGAGCTTTCCAAATCCGGAAAGAGAAGCCTGCTGAAAAAGAATAAGGATATTTTCTATGACGGCAGGCTGCTCAGAAGCCGAAGAGAAATAGCCGATCAGCCCAAGGTCACCGTCTGTATTCATCCGGGAGCCGAGGAAAACGGCTTCAGTGAGCAGAGCCTGGCTCAACAGGTGGAGTCGGTTTTCATGCAGACGATGCCGCGCTTTGAACTGCTGGTGGACGCCCGTCTGAAAAGTATCTTTCCTCAGAAATGGATTCATGCCGAAAATATTACTTTTATCCAGGCGGAAAATACGGGAGAATTCCGTGACCTTGCTCTGGAGAAGAGCCGAACGGACTACATAATGTTTCAGTCGGGTATCGCACGGCTCAATCCGAAAATCCTCATGCGTCATTATGCTCTCCTGGAGGGCAGGGACAAATACGGATTTACCACCTCACCGCTGACCCGTTTTGACGGCAATGAGGTCAGCGAGTATTCTTTCTCCGACCTCAGCTTTTATTCTGACATCAGCCAGACACGAATCAAGCAGGAGGATAAGGCTTTCGCCCTGGATCTTTTCTTCTGTAACAAGCTCTTCAGAAAAGAACACCTGAAGGGAATCCACTTCTCCTTTTCCGATGACTGCGTCATGGATATGTATAAGCTTTATTCCCATTCCCGATTCAAAAAGCTCTCTCACCGAGGTGCCTATCTGCCCTGCACGGAAGAACAGGCCATGGCCTACCTGCGGGAAAAGGAAAACAGCCTTCCGACAAAGTGCCGGAATGTATACCGAAACTACAAAAAAATATATCTCAGACGGGTTCTTTTCAAAAAATACCGTGAAACAGTATCGGCATTTTTCCGTGGGATCAAAGCCGGTATCGCCGCGAAAATCATCGTGGTTCTGACGCTCTTTTACAGTCGTCAGAAGCTGAGAAACCAGGCGTTTTTCTATTCCGCCAGAAAAGACGGCGCCTTTCTTGAAAACCTTGACGCCGTTTATTCGGCCTATGACGGGGAGAAAGTGGCGTATTGCCGCAGTAAGCCCCACTCTCTGGGCAAGATCATGAAAATCAGAAAGAATGTGCTTCGCAGCAAGGTCATTGTCACCGATGACTATATAGACTGTCTGCGCAGTCTGAGGCTTCGTCCCGAACAGAAAGTGATTCAGGTCTGGTATACCGGCGGTGCCTTTCGCCGCTTCGGTCTGGATTCGCCTTTTATCGGCTCCAGGCTTGATGAATATAAAAGTCATTCCCAGTATAGCCATGTCTGCGTCTCTTCGGAATATGTGCGTCAGTTTTATGCTCACGCTTTCGGCGTGGATATGGAGGTTATCACCGCCACGGGTACGCCGCGGACCGATCAGATCATCAGAGACTCAAAGCTGGGAGAAAAGCGCGAGGAAATCTGCAAAAAGCATCCGCTGCTTCGCAATAAAAAGGTCTATGTCTATTTTCCGACATACCGTGAAATTGACGGCAGTGTGACGGAATTTGACCCGAAAATCGACTGGAAAAAGCTCAATGACGATCTGGACGATGATGAAGTTTTCGTCATCAGTCGCCATCCCTTTATGAAAGAGACCTACATCAAGGGTTGCTTCTATTCCAGGGTCAAGGATTATACCTTTGATCCCACGGCGGAACTGATCGCCATTGCCGATGTGGTGATCACCGATTATTCTTCCATTGTTTTTGACGCTTCGCTCATGGGCAAGCCGATGGTCTTTTATGCGCCGGATTATGATGATTACAACGGAGAGTTTTATCTCAGCTATGAAAAGGATCTCCCCGGCGAAATTATTACGGATTCCGGCGATCTGCTGGCGGCTCTGAAGCGGGCGCCGCAGATCAGCTCAGCCGAAAAGATTCGGGAATTCCGGGATCGGGAGATGGGCGCCTGTGACGGCAGAGCCACCGAAAGAATCATCGGAATTATCCGGGATAGTCTGAAATGAGCCTGACTTTTGTCCATATAAAGAGCCGCGATAGGATTTTATGACTTACAATCCTATCGCGGCTTTGTATGAGAAAAGCTTTTTCGTGTGGGTATGCTCGGTTTGCGGTTACTTCTTTGTTCTGACCTTTTTCTCACCGCTGAACAAAATGGCGGCGCCGATACCCATGATCACGGCATAGATAATCAGATAAAAGAGAACCGGCATTTCAAATCTGCCCTCTGCTTTGGCTTCCATATAGGGATAAACGCCGTGAGCAAATATGGCGGCAATCACCATGAAAGCAGAGGTGACAATGGCGAGCGCAGGAACGATTTTGCCTTTCAAAAGGCCGAGATCCTTTTCCTTGCGGATCATGGAAATAAAAATGGGAATATACATGGCATAAGTGGTGACGATGGGAAGCTCTGAGGAGTCAAAGGAAAACTTGCCGAACCAGGGGGCGTGACCCTCGATGGTGGTGATCACGGCACCGTAAAAATACAGCAGCCAGGCCGAGGCAATGAGCAGAGAAAAGATGCCGGAATTGGCAGGCATATTGGATTCGGGATCAACGGGCCTGAAAAACCGGAGCGAGGGGATATCCGAATGCATGGCGCAGGAATAAAGACCGCGCACATTGCCGAGCATGAGACCGTTAAGGGTACCGATGCAGGAAATCACGACGAAAACAAAAAGCAGGGTGCCGGCAAAGTTTGAGAACACGGCCGAAAAGGCCATTTTGGCGCCGGCTTCGCCGCCGGCCATCATTTCCTCATTGGTGATGCCGCCGGCAAGACCGATATAGTAAACAATATAGGTCAGCACAACCGTAATGGTTCCGGCAACGAGGGCGCGCGGAAGATTCCTTTTTGCGTCCTTGAGCTCCGCATTGATCGTGGTGGCGATGATCCAGCCCTCATAGGCGAAGCAGGTAGCAACGACAGCTTTGAAAAGCGCGCCCATGGTGTTGATATCATCGCGGACGACGGTGGTGAAATTCTGCACCAGCATGCCGTCGGAAAGGCCCTTGATCGTTCCGACAACCGCCATGAGAAGCAGAGGGATCATCTTGATTATGGTAGTCGACACTTGAAATTTACCCGAAAGAACCGGTGCCAGGGTGTTCATGGCGAAACTGGCGCACAGTAGGAAGCCTGCCAGAGCCAGACACTGACCTCCGGCAATGCTCCAGCCCATGAGGACGCAGATATACCGCGCGGAGATCCAGGCCAGAACCGATGTGAGAGTGGGGTAATAGAAGATTGCCATGAACCAGCCGATCATGAAAGCATATCTTTTGCCGACAACCGCCTCGGCGTAGTCGACCAGACCGTTGACCTTTTCGTGCTTCGTGGCGAGAAAAGAAAAGGCCAGCGCGCAGCTGATCATGACCAGACCGCCGATGACCCAGGCGAGAATGCCCAGGGGGAGATTGCCGCCGGTTTCCGTCAGAATTTTTTCGGCTTTAAAAAATACGCCGCTTCCGATAACGATTCCCACGACCATGCAGATCGCAGTGGGCAGACCGTAACGCTTGTGAAGTTTGTTTGACATGTGTTGTCCTCCGTCTAGTTTTTATTTTATTTCATTATACTAAAAGTTTTTAAGATAGTCAATTATTTTCGTATACTTTTATGATTTTTTGTCGAGAAAATTCGCGCTTGCGAAATCGCGTTAAAGGGGACTTTCAAAAAAATTATGAAGGAAATCCTGATATTATTGACTTCTTTTGAAAATCGTGATAAACTATAGGGGAAAAATTGGTATACTATATTCTCATTTCAGAGGAGTGTCAAAATATGAAAAAACTGATTTCGGTGATTTTAGCCTTTGTCATGGCGTTTTCCTGCTTCTCAGCGCTGCCGGCACTGGCCGCTGACGGTGACGCTGTGACCGACGGAGGCTTCACTCTCGGAGACCTCATTGACCAGGAGGATTTTTCCAGGGCCCTGAATAACTTCAAGCCTATGGATGTGCCCGCTGAGGATTATACGGACATTGACGAGATTTTAAATGCAAGTGATTCTGTTGAGTATAACAAGTTTATCAACGAGAGTATGTTTGGTCTTTCTGTTGATTTCCTTTATAACGATACGACGGAGCTGCAGTGGAGAAATGTCAATATCAGCAAGGACGATCTTGCCCTGTGCAATGCCAACATCAATGTTTATCTCAAGAGAGTGATCAACCAGTATTACGCCGGCTCAAAGCTCTTTACATCGGAAAATGCAACGAAGATCGCGAACTTCATCGGTCATCTGCTGTTCCCCAACTACCGTGATGTTACCATCGTATTCCCTGGCACAACAGCCGTCAATATTGAGGATTTCTACGGAAAAATCGTTGACGCTTGCGGTATGAGCGACCTTGTTCAGAAAAACTGGTGCGATAAGCCGTCGCTTAACATCAAGCCTCTGATGAGCGTTTTGGGTGTGAACCATAATAACATGCTTCCCAGTGAATACACCGACGGATATAGGCTCTCCAAAAAGATCGTCAGATATGCAGTGGAAAAGATCTTTAATGAAGGTCCTCTCAAGTATGTGATTGATCTGGTCTGGTCTTTTGCCCGTACCTATCATCTCTTCCTTTATGAGCCTATGGCGGCACTGCTGAATCTCAAGATCGTCGCCAGCGGTATTGATGCGGAAGAATTCCGCGACATGACAAAAATGGCAAATCTGCTGATCAACAACTGTAACACCGACGGCTCCTCTCCATCGGATACGCTTCAGATCGCGACGATGCCGCTGCGCCGCTTCGGCATGGCCAAGGATACAACAGAGGTATTCATGTATCTGGTGATTTACTGCAACATCAATCTCAGACACAAGAATAACAACGCTATTCTTTCCACGGCAAAGGAAAATATACTCAGCCTGATACCCATGAATGCCGATGAAAAGGCAAAGGTCGGCATGATTTATGACGGTCTGATTCTTGGCAATACGGCTGAACTGGTCTCCAATATGGGTACGATGTTCTCGGAGAATCTGAACAATATTCCCAGTGATCTCTGGGACGGTCTGAAGAGAACCATCATCAAGTTCCTCGAGAGAATCACATATCTTTTCGATAACATCGTCAGAATCATTCTCGGCGAGAAAAACTTTGCCTGATTCTTTTCCGGTTAAGATTTTAGTTGAATAGGTGCAGCAGCCGAATGACTGCTGCACTTTTTCTTGTTGCTTTTTGCTTTTATCGGTTGAGTTTCGGAACTGATTGTGTTACAATAATCCCAACTATGTTTGTAACGGAGATGGTCTGATGAAAATAGCGGTTATCGGCGCCGGTGCTTCGGGCCTGGCGTGTGCCGTCTCGGCGGCGTCCAAGGCGGCAGAGCAGGGGATCAAAGCCGATATTGTTCTTTTTGAGGCGGCTGACCGCGTGGGGAAGAAAATTCTTGTCACAGGGAACGGCCGCTGCAACATGATGAACCGTCATGACGCCGTGGAAAACTTTTCCTGCCCGGATTTTGTCTTGCCGGTGTTCAGCCGCTATACCGTTGAGGATAATCTCCGCTTTTTTGCCGGACTGGGACTTTACACGAGAACCGACAGCGAGGGCCGAATTTATCCCATGAGCAATCAGGCTTCATCTGTGCTGGACGCTCTTCGCTTCGAGTGTGAGCGTCTGGGCGTTCAAACGCGGTGCGGCGCCGCCGTAAAAAAGATTTCCCCGTCGGGCGGAGGATTCCTTGTCGAATCTCAGAAATTTGACCGGGTGGTCATTGCCTGCGGCGGGAAAGCCGGCGTGAAGAATTTCTGCGGCTATGAGCTGCTGAAAGATCTCGGCCACAGAATCGTCAAACCGCTTCCGTCATTGACAAAGCTGGCTGTGGAGCAGAGTGCTTTCACCGGCAGTCTGCAGGGCATCCGTCAAAAGGTTTCCATGAAGCTGCTCTCCGGCGGCCGTTTGATCTGCTGTGAACAGGGAGAGCTGCTTTTTACCAAATACGGTCTTTCCGGTATTGCGGTTATGCAGCTTTCGGCGCGGCTGACGAGGAGTCTCGAGAAAGATAAGGCGGAAATACTCTGTGATTTTGTGCCGGATATGGATTACGACCGATTAAGTATGGCTGTGGATCGTCTCATTGCCCATGACCCGGAACGCAAGTGCGAGAATCTTCTTTTGGGCTTTATGGCCAAGAAACTGGGTGCGGCGCTGGTGAAAAACTGCGACATATCGCCTGCAAGAAATATCGGAAGTCTCAGTGAGGCGGAAAAGAAGCGGATTCTTTCCGCCTGCAAAAAGTTTCGCTTCTCCGTCACGGCAGTCCGGGGCTTCGAGGAAGCGCAGGTTACCAGCGGCGGTGCGGATATCCGTGAATTTGACAGCCGCAGTCTGATGTCCAAAAAGATTCCGGGGCTTTATTGTTGTGGCGAGATCCTTGATGTTGACGGCCTTTGCGGCGGATATAATCTTTGGTGGGCTTTCAGCTCAGGCCGCTGTGTGGGCGAAAGCCTGATGGACTGACACCGGCTTTGACTGCCGGAATCATTCTTATGGACTTATGAAAGGCGTGGAACCAAACCATGATCAGAATTAATGAAATCAAACAGAGCCTTGACGGCACCCGGGAGGATCTTTACGCGGCCTGCGCGAAAATTCTGCGCATCAGCCGCGCGGATATCAAATCTCTGACTTTAGCCAGGCAGAGCGTGGACAGCCGCAAAAAAGACGAGGAGGTCTTTTTCTGCTACAGTGTCGATGTGGAGGTCGACGGCGACGAGAGCCGGATTATCAAAAGAGCCGGTTCTTCCAAGGTCACTCATGTTGACCCCTATGTCTACACCCTGCCGGAGAACAAGCGTACCTCAAAGCTGACGCCGGTGGTGGTAGGCTTCGGCCCTGCTGGAATATTCGCCGCTCTGACCCTTGCCAGGGCCGGGCTCAAGCCTCTTGTGCTCGAAAGGGGCAGAGATGTCGACGCCAGAACACGGGATATCAATACATTCTTTACGCAGAAGATTCTGGACGAGACTTCCAATGTCCAGTTCGGAGAGGGCGGCGCCGGCACTTTTTCCGACGGCAAGCTGACAACGGGTATCAAGAATCCTCTTTGCCGCAAGGTCTTTCTGGAATTTTTTGACCACGGCGCGCCGGAGGAAATCCTCTATTCCGGTAAGCCCCACATTGGCACCGATAAGCTGGCGGCTGTGGTTAAAAGTATGCGTGAGGAGATCATCGCCCTTGGCGGTGAGGTGAAATTTGAAGCCAAGCTGACGGATTTGATTATCTATAACGGTTTCATTCAGGGAATTTCTTATATTCACGGGGGCAGACAGATTGATGTGGAGACAGACACGGTCATTTTAGCTGTAGGTCACTCGGCCAGGGATACAGTCAGAATGGTCTACTCCAAGGGCGTCAAGATGATGCAAAAGCCTTTTTCCGTCGGCGCCAGAATCGAGCATCCCAGAGAGCTGATTGACAGGGCGCAGTATGGTCCCTTTGCCGGACATAAGGTGCTGGGTGCGGCGGATTATAAGCTGGCCTGTCACGGTGAGCATGAGCGAGGCGCCTATACTTTTTGTATGTGTCCCGGCGGAACGGTGGTGGCCGCCGCGTCGGAAAAGGGCGGCGTGGTGGTCAACGGTATGAGTAAGTGGGCCCGTGACGGTGAAAACTCCAACTCGGCTCTGCTGGTCAATGTTTATCCGGAGGATTTTCCCGGTGACGATGTGCTCAGCGGTTTTGAACTGCAAAGACAGATGGAGCAGAAAGCCTTTGTCCTCGGTGGCGGAGATTATGCGGCTCCCTGTCAGCTTGTGGGAGATTTCCTGAACGAAAAAAAGTCGACGAGTCTTTCCTTTGTCCGACCCAGCTGTCCCACAGGCGTCACGCCCTCCGATATCAGAGAAGTTCTGCCGAAAAAGGTGACCGACACCATGGCGGAAGCCATCGTTAAGATGGATAAAAAGCTCAAGGGCTTTGCTTTGCCCGACGCCGTTCTGACGGCACCGGAAACCCGAAGTTCTTCTCCGGTGCGTATTCTGCGCGACGAGGTCTATCAGACCAATATCAGAGGCCTTTATCCCTGCGGCGAGGGAGCCGGTTACGCCGGCGGCATCGTCTCGGCAGGTGTGGACGGCATACGCTGTGCCCACGCCGTGCTCGAGGACGAGAGATGGTAAGGCCGCGACAGGAGAGAAACCGATGAAAAACAAAAACAATGCATGGCAAGGAATATTACTGGCGGTTCTCGGCGCCGGCATGATGGCTTTCGGGATATACCGCGGAGAAATGGCCGTTGTTTTGGCAAAGGCCGTGAAAATATGTTTGGAGTGTATAGGAATTGGATAAAAAAACCAAGAGGGGAGAAAAATGGCGTCACGGTGTGCAGACACTTTGGGCAGTGCTGACCAATAGCTTTTTGATCGGTTTCATCAAAGGCAAGATTTACACCGGTCCGCTGAAAAATCTCTGTGTGCCGGGCTTGAACTGCTATTCCTGCCCCGGCGCGCTGGGATCCTGTCCCATCGGCGCTCTGCAGTCGGTTATCGGCTCGAAGAATTATAAAGTCTCCTTTTATGTGGTTGGCTTTCTGATTTTTGTCGGCGCCCTGTGCGGCCGCTTTGTCTGCGGCTGGCTGTGTCCGTTCGGTTTCATTCAGGATCTGCTTCATAAGATCCCTTTCCCGAAAAAGCTCAGAACCTTTCGGGGAGACAGGCTCCTGAGAAAACTGAAATATGTGGTTTTGGTTCTCTTTGTCATTCTTCTGCCGATGTTTGCCGTGGATCAGTTCGGGATCAGTGATCCGTGGTTCTGCAAGTATATTTGTCCGGCCGGCACTCTGGAGGGCGGTTTGCCGCTGGTGCTGCTGAATCAAGCCCTGCGAAGCACGGTGGGTTGGCTGTATGCCTGGAAAAATGTTCTTCTGCTTCTGACCGTTCTGTTGTCGGTGATCATTTATCGACCCTTTTGCAAGTACCTTTGTCCCCTCGGCGGCATCTATGCGCTCTTTAACAAGGTGTCGGTTTTTTCTCTGCGATTTCAGGAGGAAAAATGCGTCCACTGCGGAAAATGTGCGGATATCTGCAAAATGAATGTAGATCCTGCCGTCAATCCCTGTGACAGTGAATGTATCCGATGCGGACTGTGTGTAGGAGCGTGTCCCGTCAGTGCCCTGGAGCTGGCAAAGAATCTAAAAAAGAAAGAGAAAGACTGAAAAGGGTTAAAATTGAAAAAGTTTGTAAAAAAGCCTTGACATTCGCCTTGGTTGTGGGTATAATACCTAATGTTCGTTGCGGAATTGTGTAAGGGTAGCACAGCAGACTCTGACTCTGTTTGTCTGGGTTCGAATCCTAGTTCCGCAGCCAAATACAGAGCACTTCTTCGGAAGTGCTCTTTTACTTTACCTGAACCGATGATCGTCGATCCCGGCTCAGGCTTATTTTTTCTGCAGTGTCGGTATAAGCGTAAAACGATTTTTACATGAATTGAAAACAGAGAGATTATAATGAGAACGAAGACAAAGCTTATTTGTGAGGGTGGTATTATGAATCTCTTCAAACATCTCAAAGTCATCATTCTTTTTACAGTTGTTGCGGCTTCTCTGATCATGGCCCTTTGGCTCTGCGTGAACCATTTGGGAGAAGCAGAGATAGACACGGCGCCGTCGGTCGAAGTGACTGAGGTGGTCAAGGAAGAACCCTCGGACTATGAGACGCTGCTGGCTGAACTGAATGCGGCACTGAATGAAAAAAACTTTTCCGATGAGGTGAGGCAGCTCTTTGTTACCGTTCTGGATCTTCTTTATCAAAACTATCCGAGCTGGCAAAAGGCATACCGTGATCTGCCCGCAGTCGAAGACTATATCCGAAGTCATCTGATTGATACGGTGAAGCTGGTGGAGTTTGTCGATTTCATTGATGAGGATTCGGAGGAAGCGCAAAAGCTCTATGATGAGGGAGAGCCGTCAGGCTGGACGGAAATAGATTTTGACGATCGGCTGAAGATCGTGATTATCGGCCATGTATTTGAAGACAGTGACAACGAATATCAGATTATTACGACTGCTGAAATGTTTTTCCACGAATTGACTCATTGCAGAGAAAAGAGATTGGTATTTAACAGTGATGCTTTCTGTGAGGAGTGTTTCGCTATCAGTGATATTGTTATCGAGGGCGGTGCAACCTTTCATGAGAAGTTTGTTTTCGACATTTCCGAGGAGAGCCACGGCTCATGGTCGGTAGAAAACAGCGGCGGCACACAGGAGATAGATTATGAAAAAAATAACTGCATCGGCTATCTGTTCCAGATGAATGCCTATGAAAAGCTGGTATATTTGGCGGGGTTTGAGGCGATTGATCAGCTGGAAAGAAATGAGATATCTTTCGATGAGTTTAAAGGAATCATCGCTTCAAAATATGGCAAAGCACAGACAGAGGCATTTTTTGAAAAGATGGTGGATTGGTACGATGAGTATGATGTCAGCTATCAATCGGATGCGGTCTTCCGGCTTTCCGTGGAGCTGGAAAATATGTTCCTGGCTTTCATGAAAAAAGATATCATGAAGATGAGCTATAAAGAGGCGGAGGAATTCCGGGAAACCTATCACATCTATCGTACCAAAATCATGCCGAGAGCCAGAATTCCGGAAACCTATGAGGATATTACAGACAGTGTTTTCAATGTGGCCGAGACCGACAGAGCACTGGAAGAAAAGCTGACTGTGCAAAACAATATAGGTGAAAATCACCAAAAACTCGCTTCACACAATATGGAATATGACGGAAAACCTTTCTGAACAGGAATAAAATACCGGTTTTATGACCATTTTACACAATTCATTCACCGAAATGTCCGTTATTATTTGGCATAAAGCACCTTGAATTTCCCAATGAAATATCGTATAATAAGACATGCTCAAAAAGCAAATATATTCAATGGAGTTTTTTCTATGAAAAAAGTAGTTTGCAAGGTAGAATACGATACCGAAAAGTCAGAACTGATCGGTAAGCGCGTAAGCGGCGAATTCGGTGACCCTGCCGGTTATGAGGAAAGCCTCTATAAGACGGCTGACGGAAAGTACTTCCTTTATGTAAACGGCGGAGCAGAGTCCATTTATCCCGAGGAAAATATCAAGAGACTCTCCGTTGCCAAGGCTGAAGAATTTATCAAGGCCAACCTGTAATTTCGTGTATTTATCTTACGATTGAGACCGTCCGCAATCAAGCGGACGGTCTCATACTTTTTATCATTCATTCTCTGTTCCGGTGAAGAGAAAACCCTTTTTCTCAATTGACTAATTATATCAGGAATGGTATAATTCAACTGAATATAACTGCATTTTTTGGAAAAAGAGGTGTTACGGTGAAAAGAATCGGCACGAAGGATCTTTCTGACCGGAAAAACGATATCTCCCTGAGCACAGAGGAGACAGAGCGACTGCTCTCAGTCAGACCCAATGACAATCAGATCAGACTGGCCGAAAAGCCCTTTTATGTCTTTATCCATTTCGGAATGAACACGGCAACGGGCCGGGAATGGGGCAGCGGCAAAGAGACGGTTCAGGATTTTGATATCCGACACATTGATGTGGCGCAGTGGGTCGACAGCATTGTCCAAAGCGGTGCTACGGGAATTATCCTGACCTGCAAGCATCATGACGGATTTTGCCTGTGGAATACGGCCTATACCGATTTCAATATTATGAATACGCTTTACGGTAAAGATCTCACGGCGGAGCTTTCCGCCGCGTGTCAAAAGGCGGGTCTTGATTTTGGCGTCTATCTTTCTCCCTGGGATATGCACGAAAAAAGCTACGGCAGTGCAGAATATAACGACTATTTTGCCGGACAGCTCACGGAACTGCTCACGAACTACGGCGAGATCTTCGAGGTTTGGTTTGATGGTGCCAAGGGCAGTAATGCCAAGGACTTCACCTACGACTGGGAACGGTATTATGGCATTATCCGTTCTCTTCAGCCCGGGGCGAATATTGCTGTCTGCGGCCCGGATATCCGCTGGGTGGGCAATGAGGCCGGTAAGGCGCGGAAAAACGAATACTGCGTGGTGCCGGACTATCTGAGAAAAACGGAAACCATTGCGAAAAACTCTCAGCATGAAGAAGGGGCCGCCGCGGATCTCAAGCGAGTGGGAACCATGGACGAGGATCTCGGCTCCCGTGAGCTTTTGTCCCGGACGCAGAAGCTCTGCTGGTATCCGGCAGAGGTTGATGTGTCTATACGCAAGGGCTGGTTCCACCGCAGGGCTGAGAATCTGACGGTGAAAAGCGCCGGCAGACTTTTCGGGATTTATCTGACCTCTGTGGGAAACAACTGTACGCTGCTGCTGAATGTTCCGCCCAGCCGGGACGGCGTCATTGACAGTCGTGACAGAAAATCCCTGCAAAAGCTCGGCAAAAAGCTCCGTTCCATGACGGCAAAGCCGATCTTGACGAGAGAGGCGGTGACGCCTGAAGATAACAGGATTCTCTTCGATTTCGGCGGAAAAAAGACCGTGCGATACTGCATTTTGCAGGAGGATATCGCCTTCGGTCAGCGAATCGAAGCCTTTGCCCTTTATCTGAAAAAGCCCGGCGGAAAAAAAGAGTTAGTTTACCGCGGCGGCGTAATCGGCATGAGAAAGATCATACCTTTGACCGGCAGAGCTGTAGGTGCCCAACTGGAGATCCTCGGCAGCAGGGGAGAACCACACATCAAATTTGTTGGTTTTTATGAATGAACGGCCCTTTGCCCGACTGCGTTTTTTTAGAAAAGGTCTTTTCTTTTGACCGAGTTATGATATAATAAAAGCAACTGTAAAGATATGGAATGTTAAAGGAGACGAAAAAATGGAAATGAAAGCTTCACAGCAGGAAATTGAACTGATCAAATCACAAATCTGCGATGTCTGCCATAAGATGTGGCAGTTGGGTTGGGTGGCGGCCAATGACGGCAATGTCAGCGCCTTGCTCTCCGACGGCACGGTTCTTGCCACGCCCACGGGTATGAGCAAGTCCTTTATCACACCGGAAAAGCTCGTTCGCCTCGACCGTCAGGGAAATGTTCTTGAAGCCGCCGAGGGACTGCGCCCCTCCAGCGAGATCAAGATGCACCTGCGCTGTTATGATAAGCGAGAGGATGTTTTCAGCGTCATTCACGCCCATCCGCCGGGAGCCACGGGCTTTGCCGTCGCTCACCGTTCCATGGATATGTATAATATGATCGAAGATGTGGCGGCCATCGGTTCGGTACCTCTCACACCCTACGGCACACCTTCCACGGCAGAGGTTCCCGACGCCATTGAGCCCTATCTGGAGGAGCACGATGTCATGCTGCTGGAGAATCACGGCGCTCTGGCCGTGGGAAGCGATGTGATCACGGCTTTTTACAGAATGGAGAGCCTGGAGCTCTGGGCCAAAATCACCATAAACGCCATCATTCTCGGCGGCAGCCATGACATCAGCCGTGAAAATATTGACAAGCTTATTAACCTGAGAAAATACTATCAGATCACGGGTCGCCATCCCGGATATAAGAAATATCCAAAAGATGAGAGCGAACCCACCGATCGCTGAGAAAGGAGCAAAGCTATGCTGAAAAATATTCCGTCCGTTCTGTCTCCGGAACTGCTGAAAGTCCTCATGGAAATGGGACACAGCGACGAGATCGTCCTCGGTGACGGCAACTTCCCTGCCTGCACCATGGGAAAAGACAGTCAGGTGATCCGCGCAGACGGTCTGGGCGTAACGGAACTGCTTGACGCGATTCTGACGCTGATGCCCCTTGATACCTATGTGGAGTGTCCCGTGGCACTCATGCAGACAGTCCCGGGTGACCCCACGCCGACTATCTGGCAGGATTATAAAAATGTCATCGCCAAGCACGGTGAGGATCCTGAGAGGATTGAAATGGTGGAGCGCTTCGCTTTCTATGAAAGAGCGAAGAAAGCCTGCGCCATCGTTGCCACAGGAGAAACGGCCGTCTATGCCAATATTATCCTGAAAAAAGGAGTTGTCAAATGAAAGACGCAAAAAAGGACTGTAAGGTTTTAGCCTTTGACTTCGGCGCCTCCAGCGGACGGGGCATTTTAGGACGGTTCTGCGGCGGTGAACTGACGTTGGAGGAGATTCACCGCTTTGATAATGTCCCCGTGGAGGCCGACGGTGCTCTGCGCTGGAACTTTGACGAGCTGATGCGGCAGGTTCATGTGGCGCTGGATAAGGCAGGACCGGTGGACGCCATAGGCTTTGACACCTGGGGCGTGGATTTCGGTCTGATCGGCTGTGACGGCAAGCTCCTCGAGTTGCCGGTGCATTACCGCGACGGCAGAACGGAGGGTATGCCCGATGAGGCCTTTGCCCGGATGAGTCCCGATGAACTCTATGGCGAAACCGGCAATCAGATCATGGCGATCAATACCCTTTTTCAGCTTCTTTCCCTGAAAAAGAACAAGCCGGCGTTGCTGGAAAAAACGAAGCAGATCCTGATGATGCCGGATCTTTTTGCTTATTCTCTCTGCGGCAGAGGTGTGTGTGAAAAAACCATCGCCTCCACCACACAGATGCTCAGTCCCCTCAGCGGAAAATGGAGCGACAGAGTCCTCGGCTGTTTCGGGATTGACAAGGACAAGTTTGCGCAGTCTGTCGACAGCGGAAGCATCATCGGTACATACAAAGGCGCCGCCGTCATTTCGGTGGCGGGGCACGACACCCAGTGCGCAGTGGCGGCCATGCCGGTCACCGGTGAGGAGAATGCTTTCCTTTCCTGCGGCACCTGGTCCCTTTTAGGCTGTGAGCTGACGGCTCCCGTTCTCAGCGGCGAGAGCCGCAGGGCGGAGCTTTCCAATGAGCTGGGCGCCAACGGCAAGGTCAATTACCTCAAAAATATTATCGGCCTTTGGCTGATACAGGAGAGTCGCCGTCAATGGAAACGCGAGGGAAAGGACTATTCCTACGCTGAGCTGGAGGCGCTAGCGCTGGAAAGCGAGGCTTTCCAATGCTTCATTGATCCCGACGATCCTCTTTTCACACCGCCGGGCGATCTCCCGGGAAGAATCAGGGATTATTGCCTCAAAACCGGACAGAAGGTGCCGGAGACGGTGGGCGAGGTTATGCGCTGTATCTATGAAAGCCTGGCGCTGAAATACAGTGTCGCTGTTTCTCAGCTTCAGCAGCTGACGGGCAAGCACTTCACTTCTCTTAATATTCTCGGCGGCGGCACCAAAGACAGACTGCTGTGCAAAATGACGGCTGACTGTACCGGCTTGTCCGTGACGGCCGGGCCCGTAGAAGCTACGGCTCTGGGCAATATCATCATTCAGCTCACGGCTCTCGGCGCCCTTGACAGCCTGGATGAGGGCAGAAAACTCATTGCTAAAACACAGCCGCTGAAACAATATCAGCCGGAGAACACCCCGGAATGGGAAAAAGCGAAAAAGAGATATGACAGTCTCTTGCAATATACAAACAGATAAAAGGAGATGCAAAAATATGAACTATCCGAAGATTGGTATCAGACCCGTAATTGACGGCCGCTGGGGCGGTGTGCGTGAGAGCCTGGAAGTGCAGACCATGAATATGGCCAAGGCCGCGCAAAAGCTGATTACGGAGAATTTGTTTTATCCCGACGGTCACAGGGTCGAGTGCGTCATCAGTGAAACCACCATCGGCGGCGGCGCTGAGGCGGCCGCCTGCAGAAGACAGTTTGAAACTGAGAATGTCTGCGCGACGCTGTCCGTCACACCCTGCTGGTGCTATGGCTCCGAGACCTTTGATCAGGATCCCACCACGGTGAAAGCCGTCTGGGGCTTCAACGGCACGGAAAGACCCGGCGCCGTGTATCTTGCCGCGGTTATGGCGGCTCATGCCCAACGAGGACTGCCGGCTTTTGCCATTTACGGCCACGATGTGCAGGATATGACCGATACGAGCATTCCCGCCGATGTGCAGGAAAAGATTCTGCGCTTTGCCAGATGTGCCGTTGCCGTGGGCTGGATGAGAAACAAGAGCTATGTGAATCTCGGCGGTGTGGCAATGGGTATTGCCGGCAGCTACTGCGACGCTAATGTGTTCCAGAATTATTTCGGTCTGCGCCCCGAATGGGTGGACATGACGGAAATTATTCGCCGTATTCACCTGGGCATTTATGACGCTGACGAATATGAAAAGGCTTTCGCCTGGGTCAAGGCCAACTGCAAAGAGGGCTTCGATGTCAACGCCGGCAAAGACTTGCCGGAAATCATCAGAAAGAGTAAGGTCGTTCCCGCCGATAAGGACTGGGAGTTTGTCACCAAAATGACCCTCGTTGTCCGTGATATTCTCTTCGGAAACAAGAAGCTCGACGAAATGGGCTGGCATGAGGAGGCTCTTGGCAAAAATGCCGTTGCCGGCGGCTTCCAGGGTCAGCGCAACTGGACAGACTGGCTGCCCAACGGTGACTTCACCGAAGCGATCATGGCCTCGACCTTTGACTGGAACGGAGCCAAAATGCCGACGGCTTTTGCCACGGAAAACGATACCCTCAACGGTCTTTCCATGCTGCTTGGTACGCTGGTCAGCCACAGCGCTCCCTGTTTCCACGATGTCAGAACCTATTGGAGTCCCGAAGCCTGCGAGCGCGTGACGGGTATGCGTCCTGACGGCGTTGCCGCAGAGGGCTTCATTCACCTGATCAATTCCGGTGCGACAGCTCTGGACGGCTCCGGCGCCGCCAAAAACGCCGACGGCGAGGGCTGCATGAAACCTTTCTGGGAGATGACTGACGCCGACCGTGCCGCCTGCATTGAGGCCACCGACTGGTGCCGTGCCAACTATGAATACTTCCGTGGCGGCGGATTCTCCAGTCATTTCCGTTGCCGTGCCACTATGCCCGTGACTATGCTTCGTATCAGCATTGTGGACGGTGTGGGCCCTGTTCTGCAGATCGCAGAGGGCTTCACGGCTGATCTGCCTGATCAGATCCACCAGACCATTGATGTCCGCACAGACAGAACCTGGCCGACCACCTGGTTTGTTCCGAGACTGACTGGTGAGGGCGCTTTCAAGGATGTTTACAGCGTCATGGCAAACTGGAGCGCCAACCACGGCGTGACGGTTTACGGCCATGTGGGTGCAGACCTGATTACGCTGGCCTCCATGCTCAGAATCCCCGTGAGCATGCACAATGTTCCCGAGGAGAAGATCTACCGTCCCCATGCCTGGACGGGCTTCGGTACCATGGATTCACAGGCCGCCGACTATGCTGCCTGCAAGCATTACGGCCCGATGTATCAATAAGAATAAGATGATGCTGCCCCGGCTTCGGCGCGAAAGCGCTCCCGACGGGGCGGCTTTTCTCTGACAGACAGTTCTTTATCCGAAATGCACAGCAGACAGTGGTTGTGCGAAAACAAGAAAGGAAGTTACGTTTATGATCAGACATATTGTCATGTGGAAATTCAAGGAGGAGGCCCAGGGCCTCACGCGGCAGGAAAACCTGCTCAAGGTCAAGGCGATGCTGGAGGCCTTGCCGGAAAAGATTGATTTTATCCGGGAAATGCAGGTTAACCTCAATATCAACCCGAAGCCGGGAATGTTTGACGCCGTGTTAATCAGCACCTTTGACAGCCTCGAGGATGTGAACCGCTATCGCGTTCATCCGGAGCACAAGAAGATCTCCGACTATGTTGCCCTCGTCCGGGAGGACAGAGCCAGCGTGGATTATGAGCTGTGATTCGGTGAACGCTCATTCACCCAAAAGGGCAAATAAAAATTATTTATGAACAAAACAGGGCAAAAATTCAAAGCATTCGCAACATTTTTTTCACATTGGTTTTATTTCTTAACAATTAGTGAATTCTAACAAAAAAACTCGACGACCGCCCCACTTTGTGATATAATCAGTACATTATTTCGGCTTTTGATGCGTATATTTTGTGTGTGAGAGCCGGAAATAGTGAGTTTATCCATAGAAAGGGAGATGTAGTTTTGAAAGCGAGTGAAAGCGTAAAAAACTATGCGGCCTCTGTCAGAATGTATACCAATTACACTGTCAGAGAAATCAAAAAAATCTGTAAAGAAATCGGCCCCAGACCTGCCGGCTATGAGGCGGAAAAGAAAGCCCAGGAGCACATGGCTCAGGAAATGAAAACCTGTGCCGATGAAGTCAGACTGGAAGAATTCAAGCTGGCACCGAAGGCCTTCATGAGCTGGATCCGGGTCGACGGTATCATTCTTCTGATATCCATTATATTCTCATTGTTGAATCTGCCGATTGTCAGCGCAGTGCTGACGGCAGCAGCCTTTGTGATTTGCTTCTGTGAGTTCCTCATGTACTGGGAATTTATGGACGGCCTTTTCCCGAAAAAAATCTCTCATAATGTTGCCGGTATCAAAAAGGCGACAGGGGAGACCAAACAAAGAATTATCTTCAGCGGACACATCGACTCTTCCTATGAATGGACATACACGCACCACGGCGGAAAAGGTCTGCTCTATTTCTGCGGCGGCTATGCCGTTCTGAGCCTGGTTTTCGTTCTCGTGGTTTCACTGCTTGACGCTTTCAATGCCTTTGCCGACGGTTCCATGGTTGACAAGGTACTGACTTATGCACAGATCGCCTGTATCCCCGGTGGCTTCCTGGCCATTTTCTTCGTTAACTTCAAGCTCTGTGTTGAGGGTGCTAACGACAACCTCACCGGCGCCGTTTCATCGGTTGCCATACTGAAATATCTCAAGGACAACGATATTTCCTTTGAGCATACTGAGGTCGTTGCTCTCACCGCCGGCGCCGAGGAATCCGGTCTGCGCGGCTCCAAGGCTTACACCAAGAGACATATCGACGAGCTCAAGGAAATCCCGACTATTTTCGTCGGTATTGAGACTCTTCGCGACTATGAGGATATGGCGATTTATGCCCGTGACATGACCGGCACGGTCAAGACGGATCATCGTGTTTGCGCACTACTGAAAAAGGCCGCACTGGAGGCCGGCAGAGATCTTCCTTATTCTTCGGTTTATATCGGCGCTTCCGACGCTGCCGGTGTGCAGAGACTCGGCGTACCTGCCGTAACTCTCGCTTCCATGAACCCCGGCCCGCCGAGGTATTATCACACCAGAACCGACACGGCCGACAACATGAACATGAAGACCATTGAAAACGGTCTGCAGATCTGTCTGAATGCACTGTTCCTTTATGACGAACAGGGTCTTAAGGACGAGTATTAAAATCGACTGTCCGCGCCCTCTTTTTTGCAGGGCGCGGAACTTTTGTGAAAAATTGATTTTTTCTCTTGACAAATCGGCCGCGGTATGGTACTATATCTGCACAACAAAGCAGAACAGTTTGCGTTCTCACCCTGCGGATAAGGTTCCTGCCGGGTCAATAGACTGATTGATTTTGGTGTATTGGTGCGTGAACAGCTTTCTGTTCACGCTTTTATTTTGATCCGGCGAGAGCCGGGAAAAACTTTTGGAGGTGTATGAACATCGCTATCAAAGAAATGCAAATCAACGAGGAAATCCGCGATAAAGAGCTTCGGGTAATCATGGGTGACGGTGAAGTGCTCGGAATCATGTCGGCGGAGGAAGCCTTGAAAATCGCTGAGGAAAAGAATCTTGATCTTGTGAAGATTGCTCCCCAGGCGGTGCCGCCCGTGTGTAAGATCATGGACTACGGCAAATACCGCTTCGAGCAGACAAAGCGCGAAAAGGAAGCCAAGAAAAACCAGCATACGGTTGAGATCAAGGAAATCAGACTTTCCCTCAATATTGATACGCATGACTTCGAGACCAAGGTAAACCACGCCAGACGCTTTCTGACCGCCGGAAACAAGGTTAAGGTTTCCATCCGCTTCAGAGGACGCGAAATGGCACACACCCAGAACGGTCTTGTGACCATGTCCGATTTTGCACAGGCCTGCTCAGAGTTCAGTGTGGTGGAAAAGGCCGCCAAGCTCGAAGGCAGATCCATGATGATGTTCCTGGCACCAAAGCCGAAAAAGTAAATCATAACGGGAGGAATAAACAATGCCTAAAATTAAAACACACAGCGGTGCAAAAAAACGCTTCAAGCTTTCCAAGAACGGTAAGCCCATCCGCTACCATGCCAACAAGTCACACATCCTGACCAAGAAGAACACCAAGCGCAAGAGAGGTCTGCGTCAGACAACTGTTGCCGATAAGACAAACGAGAAGCAGATCAAGCGTCTTATCCCCTACAAATAATATCACCAAAAGAAAGACAAAAAAATAACAATAACGGAGGTATTTAATCATGGCTCGTATTAAAGGCGCAATGATGACTCGTAAGAGAAGAAATAAAGTTTTAAAACTCGCAAAGGGCTATTACGGCTCAAAGCACAGTCTCTTCAAAACAGCCAAGCAGGCCGTTATGAAGAGCGGTAATTACGCTTACATCGGAAGAAAGCAGAAAAAGCGCGACTTCCGCCGCCTTTGGATAACAAGAATTTCCGCCGCCTGCAAGGCTAACGGAACCAACTATTCAACTTTTATCAACGGACTCAAGAAAGCCGGCATCACTCTTAACAGAAAGATGCTTTCCGAGATTGCAATTGCCGATCCCGCCGCTTTCACCGCTCTTGTT
>JAQXMV010000060.1 GCA_029013165.1 Oscillospiraceae bacterium
AAAACGGCTGTTTCCCGCAGTAGTTCAAATTCACCGGCGGAAACATAGGTTTCCAGCAGATGAACGGCTTTTTCCTCAGCCGATGCCTGTTTCTCGTCTGTGATGTCGTCCGGCTGTTCCTCGCCCAGGAAATAGGCGGTAGCCCTCGATGTGATGGTTTCCAGCAACGAGGATTTGGAATTGACCGTCAGAATAAAACTGACATGGGCGGCAGGCTCTTCGAGAATTTTCAGCAGAGCGTTCTGCGCCTGAATGTTCATATCCTGGGCTTCTCTGATGAGAAAAACACATTTGTCTGCGTCATTGGGCAGAACACAGGCGGCGGCTTTCAGCTCTCTGACGGCGTCGACCTTGATCATGGAGCTGCCGTTTTCTTTCTGAAGAATGTGCAGATCGGGGTGGTGTCCGTTTTCTACCTTGCGGCAGGAGGAACAGTTTCCGCAGGGCTTGCTTGCACCGGTGCACAGCAGTGCTTTGGCGATCTCCTGCGCGGCAAGAAAACGGGTGTTCCGGTCGGTTCCCTCCAATATAACCGCGTGAGCAAGACGGTTCTTTTCGATCAATTCGCTGACCGTCCGGGAAAAAGCGGACGAAATGCTGATATTTTCAAACACATTGATTCCTCACATATATTGTTATACTCCTGAATATTATACAATAAAAGCGGCTCTTTGACAATAGCAGTGGAAGAAAAAATATTGGCTGTCAAAGGCAAATAGCTGAATTGGAAGAAATTTGCAAAAAAACCAGAAAAAAGTGAAAAAAATTGCAGTAAAACTCGATTAAGGTATTGATATTTTTAATTTATATGTTAAAATGAAACTACACTATTGAGATGGAGGTAACAGACATGGCATATGTAATCGGCGACAACTGCATGGCATGCGGCGCATGCGCAGCAGACTGCCCCGTTGAGGCTATCAGCGAAGGCGACGGCAAGTATGTAATCGATGCTGACACTTGCATCGAGTGCGGTTCCTGCGCAGGCTCCTGCCCCGCAGAAGCTATCAGCGAGGGCTGATAACCGTAAATAAAAAGCGAAACAGACAGTCGTAATCATGCGGCTGTCTGTTTTTTTGTCGCCATTCCATAGTACAGCTGTGAGAGTCCGATCATTCTCCTGCTTCTTTCACCGGCTTTCCGGGACGGAAAACAAGCCTGTGATTTCGTATTTTTCCGCAGTGGTTTTCATATTATCTATGGGTGAATAATTATGATGAACTATGTTTTTCCGATTCTATTGGTTCTGTCCTTTGCCGCGGCGGCGGTTCAGGGAAGAATGGGTGAGCTGTCGGCTGCCGTGATTCAGGGCGGACAGGACGCGGTTTCCCTGCTGCTGAGACTGGCGTCTATGCTTTGCCTCTGGGGCGGCGTGATGGAAATTGCAGAAAAAAGCGGCATAACCCGAATGATGGCGAAACTGCTCTCTCCGCTGTTGAAGCTGATTTTTCCGTCTCTTCGCAAGGAAAAGTATGCCATGGAGGCGATCTCCATGAATGTGACGGCGAATATCCTCGGCCTGGGCAATGCGGCGACGCCGCTGGGACTGGAGGCCATGCGCCGCCTGCAGGAGATTAACGGGGAAAAGTCCACGGCGAGCGATGAAATGATCGTCTTTGTTGTGATGAATACGGCGGCCATGCATATTATCCCCACCACGGTGGCCACGCTTCGGGGACAGTATGGCTCGACTGATCCTATGGAAATCATGCCGGCATCCATTCTGACCTCGGTCTGCGCCCTGACCATTGCGGTGGTCGTTGCTAAGCTGGGTAATGTTCTTTATCGCCGTCTGCCACGACGGGAGGCTAAGGGTGGTCGCAGACTTTCAGCAGTAGGGAGTAAAGGCCTATGAAAGGAATAGACAGCTATCTTTTGCCGCTGATGGTGGTGGGGACGGTCATTTTCGGCATGGTGAAAAAAGTCCGGGTTTTTGACTGCTTTATGGAGGGGGCAAAGAAGGGCATCCATACCCTCTATGAGCTGCTTCCCGGCATCACCGGCCTTGTGGTGGCTGTGACCATGCTCAAAAGCAGCGGCGCTATGGATTTAATCTCCCGGGCCCTTTCACCGATGACGCGGCTGCTCGGTGTTCCCGATGAGATTACGCCCATGGCGCTTCTCAGTCCGATTTCAGGCGGAGGCTCTCTGACGCTTTTTGAAAGTGTGCTGAAAAGCTACGGCCCTGATTCTTTCATCGGGCAGGTGGCCAGCGTTCTTATGGGTTCGACGGATACGACTCTTTATGCCGTCACGGTCTATTATGCGGCTGTGAACATCAAAAACACAAGACATACCCTTTTTGCCGGCCTTTGTGCCGACTTTGCCAGCCTTGTGTTGTCGGCATTTTTCGTCCGTCTCACTGTGTAAAATTTTCCGCTACTTGCAAAAGAGAGAAAAATATGCTATGATAGGTAAGGAATTATGACAAATTTGTAACCTTTAAATTCCGGACAACAAAAATAAAGGAGCGAAACATGTCTAAAAAAATAATTTCTCTATTGCTTTGTATTGTTTTGGCTTTTACCTGTTGTGTTATGGCAGGCGGTGCCTCATCATCAGATGACACGCTGACAAGGCTTCGGTACATTGCCGATAAGTTTCCTCACGGCAAATACTGGAACCATATGGGCAGCGGCAAGAATAATCCCGACGGTGTGACCAATCAGCCCTGTTCCAGCCATTCCAACTGTCACTGGGCGGAAAACGCCTGTTCCTGCAACAGCTTTGACAACGCCATACAGTGCATGGGCTATGCTCACAAGATCGCCAGTGAAATTACGGGAGTTTCTCCGAGAAACAATTTCACCAAATCGTATACGCTGGACGCTTCCAAGCTCCGGGTCGGCGATATCATTCGCTACCGCTGGGATCAGCATTCCCTCTGTGTCACCGGCGTCAGCGGCAACCGGATTTCTTTCACCGACTGCAACTGGATCGGAAAATGCCAGATACGCTGGGGAGAGATGAACATTTCCGATATTCAGGGCTTCAGCTATGTGCTCCATCTGGAAGGCAACAACAGAAAAAATACGGATCTTGATTTTTATCACGATGTGTCCTACAGTGAGGCAGACGAGCCTGTCAGCGAAAATATGCCCAGTGAAACCTGGACAATCAACGGCGGCAATCTCAATATCAGAGAAAACAGAACAACGGCAGCTGGCGTTGTCGGCAGAGTCTTTGACGGTGATATGTTCAGAGTTTACAGAAAATATGACGACGGCGAATACCTCTGGGGGAAAGTAATACATGACGGTACCGTCGGCTGGTGTGCGCTGAATTTCGCAGATTATCGCAGCGGAAACATTGTGACGCCGGCTTTCACTTCTCTGAAAAGCTCCTATAACGCCAAAACCTCCATTACGGTGAAATGGAAGCCGATAGAGGGTGCGGAAAAATATTATCTGAGGCTGCTGAACAGTCAGGGAGAGATCGTCAAAAAATACACGGTAACAACGGAACAGAAGAGCTTTATTCTGGAAGATCCCGGCGTGTATATCGCCAGAGTTTATGCGGCCAACAGCAAAACTCCCTCATGGAAACCCATGGTGGAGGGAAAGTTCACGCTCAAACCCTATGTGGCGGTTTCTTCGCTGCAGCTGAACAAAACCGTCGTCAAGTTGACAACCGGCTCGACCTATCAACTGAAAGCCTCTGTTTCACCTGCGGCGGCAACGGATAAGACGCTGAAATGGACCAGCAGCAACACCGCAGTGGCAACGGTTTCCGCCGGCGGTAAAATCACGGCCAAAGGCATCGGCACGGCGAAAATCACCTGCACTTCGTCAAGCAATCCGTCTGTCAAGGTGGTTTGTACGGTTTCGGTTTATCCCAAACAGGTTTCAGGTATCAAGCAGACCTATTCCTCGGCAGAGAAAGTCAAAATCTCCTGGAGCAAATCCGTCGGCGCACAGTATTATACGGTTTATATCTACGATGGAACCGGCAATGCCTATCAGAAAGCGGCGACGGTCAAGACAAACAGCTATACGATCAAGACAAAGGCCGCCAAAAAATATAAAATTAAGATTTATTCCGGTGCCAAGGACGCCGCAGGAACGGCTTATACAGGAAAAGTTTCTGAAACCTTTACGGCGGTGTCCGGTCCGGCAAAACCGACGCTGAAAGGACAGAGCCTTGCCGGTGGAGTGAAGCTCTCCTGGAACAAGGTCAGCGGCGCAACAGGATACAGTATCTATGAGATCCGATCAGGAAAAGCCGTCAAACTGGCCGATGTTTCGGCTGACAAGTTGTCCTATACGATCAAGGGACTGAAAAAAGGTTCCGTTCATTCTTATCGTGTCAGAGCCGTTCGTACAGTCGGTACCGTTACGGGATACGGGGCATACTCTGCTACGGTGAAAGTAAAGGTAAGTTAATATTACATTTCAGATGCAGAAAACCTTTTATCAGGGGTTTTCTGCATTTTATATAGGCAGGAGAACAATAATAAGATGGTAAGTTCTGTGCAGGAGGAAGTGGGGTGGGAGCCCCGGCGGCGAAGCCGCCCGGGCGAGGGCGGTAGCCCAAGCAGCCCCCCCCCCGCCCGCGGCGGG
>JAQXMV010000061.1 GCA_029013165.1 Oscillospiraceae bacterium
TTATCTGTTCGGGAGACGCAAGTCCGATTTTTATTGATTCAAATTCAATTTCTGCCATATTTGCCCTCCGTTACATTTCGTCGTCAAATTCATCATCGTCGGATGCGAATTCGTCAATATCGTCGTCGGCAATCGCGTCGCCGTTTTCGTCCTCAAGACCGAAGCCTGTCAGATCGTCTGCGACCGTATCGCTTTCAAAGTCGGCGTCATCGTCCGCAGGTATGCTCGGTGAACCGAGACCTATATCGTCGTCATCATCGAAGCTCTGCTTCAGGTCAATTTCGTTCTCGTCCATATCGAGCACCTTAACATCAAGACCCAAGGACTGGAGCTCCTTAATAAGAACCTTGAAGGATTCGGGTACGCCGGGCTTTGGAATATTCTGACCCTTAACAATAGACTCGTAGGTCTTAACTCTGCCCACAACATCGTCCGACTTAACGGTGAGAATTTCCTGAAGAGTGTATGCCGCGCCGTATGCCTCAAGCGCCCAAACCTCCATTTCACCGAAACGCTGACCGCCGAACTGCGCTTTACCGCCGAGAGGCTGCTGCGTAACCAGGGAATAGGGGCCGGTGGAACGGGCGTGCATCTTATCATCAACCAGATGGTGGAGTTTAAGGAAGTACATAACGCCGACGGTAACCTCTCCGTCGAAGCGGTCGCCGGTTCTTCCGTCATAAAGAACGGATTTGCCGTTTTCATTGAGACCTGCCATTTTGAGAGCTTCCCGGATATCGTCCTCATGGGCGCCGTCAAAGACGGGAGTCATGATCTTCCAGCCGAGCTTGCGGCAGGCGAAGCCGAGATGTACCTCGAGAACCTGACCGATATTCATTCGGGAGGGAACACCCAGGGGGTTCAGAACAATATCAAGGGGTGTGCCGTCGCTCAGGAAAGGCATATCCTCCTGAGGAAGAACGCGGGAAACAACACCCTTGTTTCCGTGACGGCCGGCCATTTTGTCACCGACCTGAATCTTACGCTTCTGAGCAATATAGCAGCGAACAACCTTATTGACGCCGGGGCTGAGCTCCTCGCTGTTTTCACGGGTAAATTCCTCGACATTGACAACGATGCCGTATTCGCCGTGGGGAACACGCAGGGAGGTGTCGCGGACTTCTCTTGCTTTTTCACCGAAAATAGCGCGCAGCAGTCTTTCCTCAGCCGTCAGCTCAGTCTCGCCCTTGGGCGTAACCTTACCGACCAGAATATCGCCGGAATGAACCTCGGCACCGACGCGGATAATGCCTCTTTCGTCCAGGTCTTTCAGGGCGTCGCCGACATTGGGAATGTCGTTGGTGATCTCTTCGGGTCCCAGCTTCGTGTCGCGGGCCTCGAGTTCGTATTTTTCAATGTGAATGGAAGTATAAACATCATCGCGGACCAGTCTTTCATTGATCAGAACAGCGTCCTCGTAGTTATAACCCTCCCAGGTCATAAAGCCGATAAGGGCATTCTTACCAAGGGAGATTTCGCCGTGATCCGTGGCAGGACCGTCGGCAATGACCTGATTTTCCTCCACGCGCTGACCGACGGAGACCACCGGCTTCTGATTGATGCAGGTGCCCTGGTTGGAGCGCATGAACTTGATGAGATGATAGGTGTCGACCATACCGGTCTCAGTGACGACTTCGACCTTGTCTGCACTGACATAGGTAACTGTACCGGCGTTTTTGGCAAGGACGCAGACGCCGGAATCGGTGGCGGCCTTATATTCCATACCGGTACCGACCATGGGAGAATCACAGGTCAGCAGAGGCACTGCCTGACGCTGCATGTTGGAGCCCATGAGGGCACGGTTCGCGTCATCGTTTTCCAGGAAAGGAATCAGCGCCGTAGCAACGGAAACAACCATTTTGGGCGAAACATCCATGTAATCGGCTCTGGAGGGGTCGATTTCCAGGAATTCATCGCGGTGACGGGCATTGACCTTGTTTCTGACGAAACGGCCGTTTTCATCAAGCTTTTCGTTGGCCTGAACAACGGTGTATTCATCTTCCACATCGGCGGTCATATATTCAAATGTATTGAGTACCACGCCGGTTTCCTTGTCGATGGGACGGAAAGGCGCTTCGATAAAGCCGTATTCATTGATACGGGCAAAGGTAGCAAGATAGGAGATCAGACCGATGTTGGGACCTTCGGGTGTTTCAATGGGACACATGCGGCCGTAGTGTGAATAGTGAACGTCACGGACATCGAAGCCTGCACGGTCACGGGAAAGACCGCCGGGACCCAGGGCAGAAAGTCTTCTTTTGTGGGTCAGTTCAGCCAGAGGGTTGTTCTGATCCATGAACTGGGAAAGCGGTGAAGAACCGAAGAATTCTCTGACCGCTGCAATAACGGGTCTTGTATTGATCAGGGCCTGCGGTGTTACCTTGGCGCTCTCCTGGGTCTGGAGGGTCATTCTTTCCTTGATGACTCTCTCCATTCTGGAGAAGCCGACGCGGAACTGATTCTGAAGCAGCTCACCGACGCAGCGGATACGGCGGTTGCCCAGATGGTCGATATCGTCGGCGTTGCCGACACCGTGGGCCAGACAGTTGAGATAGTTGATGGAAGCGAGGATATCTTCGACAATGATGGTTTTGGGAATCAGCTCGTCGGCCTTGCTTTCGAGATAAGCCAAAGCCTCCTGCTTTTCCATGGTTTCGAGCTCAGGAAGAAGCTCCATGAGAACCGTATATCTGACATGCTCGTTGATACCGGCAGAGACCAGCTCCTCTTTGGTGAAGCCGGGAAGATAGGGAAGAATATCCACCATCTGATTGGAGATAACCTTGACGGGCTCTTCGCTGCCCTCGACGCTGACATAGGCAATTCTGGCGCCGGCCTGTTCGATCTCAAGGGCTCTCTGCTTGGTGATGAGCTCACCCTCTTCGGCGATGATTTCACCGGTCAGATCGTTGACAATGGGTGCTGCCAGACGGAAGCCGCGGATTCTGTCGGAAATAGCCAGCTTCTTGTTATATTTATATCTGCCGACGCGGGAAAGGTCATATCTTCTTTCATCGAAGAACATACCCTCGATGTGGGTCTGTGCACTGGAAAGCGTCGGCGGCTCACCGGGGCGCAGCTTCTTGTAAATTTCAATCAGGGCTTCTTCTGTGTTCTTGGTGTTATCCTTTTCCAGTGTTGCTTCGATTCTCTCGTCGGGACCGAAGAACTCGCGGATTTCCGCATTGGTGGAGTAACCGAGAATACGAATCAGCGTGGTGATGGGGATCTTTCTGTTCTTGTCGATACGGACATAGAAAAGATCGTTCTGATCGGTCTCATATTCCAGCCAGGCACCGCGTCCGGGAATGATGGTGGAGGTGTAGAGCTTTTTACCGGTCAGGTTGTGAGTCATGCCGAAATAAACACCCGGTGAACGGACAAGCTGTGAAACGATGGCTCTTTCCGCACCGTTGATGATGAAGGTTCCGCTTTCGGTCATCAGCGGGAATTCGCCCATATAAACCTCGCTGTCCTTGACCTCGCCGGTCTCCTTGTTATAAAGGCGGGCAGTGAGCCTCATGGGGGCGGCATAAGTGGCGTCTCTTTCCTTGCACTCCTTGACACTGTATTTCGGCTTGTCGTCCATACGGTAGTCGACGAAAGTCAGCACGAGATTACCACTGTAGTCGGTGATCTCGGCCATGTCCTTGAGCACTTCTCTGAGACCCTTTTCAATAAACCATCTGTAGGAATCTTTCTGCACCTGGATAAGATTGGGCATCGGCATGACTTCCTGGATCTTACCGAAGCTCTTTCTCGTCTGGGTACCAACCTTGACATCGGTGGTGTTTACCATTGGCTTATCACTCCATATCTTTATTTTAATATTTTTTTGCCTGTCAGATGTCATACACAGTTTTTTAAAAAAATGTATTGACTTTTTTCGGTTAAAATGGTAATATGCTTTTAGGAATGGAAAATTCGGGCACAATTACTCATTATATGTTTCGCTATTGTATCACAGTTCTGCCCTTTTAGTCAAGAGTTTTTCTGTTTATTTCCGGCTTTTTTTGAATTTTTTCCGCTGAAAAGCGGATTTTTTTATTTTATCTCACAGTTTTATTTCATATTAATAACTTTATTGTTCGCTTTCCCGACTTCATGCAGCAGACTGAAAGGAGGAAAGCGCCCGCATTATTTTCGCGAATCAGCAGAATATGCACTGAAAACGCACGGATGAGTTGTCGATTTCAAATCAGTATTCACCCTCGGCCAATCCGGAGGCGAATACTGTTTTCCCGTAAAATATTCACTGAAAATTTGTGTCGGAATCTCGGAACCAACAATATTAAAGAATAACAAAAAATTAAAATTGCTGTCATTTCCACAATTTCTCTTGATTAATACTGCCGATGCCGTTATAATGGGATGGAAAGAAAAAAATGAAAAGAGGGTGCCAAATTGATTTTTACAGAAAAGCTCAAAGAAACCAAGACCGCCATCGGTGACTGCACCGATTTTGCCGTCAAGGGTATCACCAACATTTGCGAGACCTTCGGTCCCCGACCCTGCGGCGAGGAAAGCGAAAAACTGGCCCAGGAAAAAATGATGGAGGAGATCTCCTCCTATTGTGACAGCGCTCACCGTGAGACCTTCAAGGTCAATCCCGACGCTTTCATGTCCTTTGTGCCCATTGCCGGTGCCTGTCTGCTGGGCAGCACCGCCTGCAACCTGATCAGCGCCTACAAAAAGCCCAAGGCCGCCATCGGTTCCGCCGCCCTCATCGGCGCCGCCCTCTCGGGCGTTGTGGGAGAATTTCTTCTCTATAAAAAGTTTCTGGATCCGCTTTTCAAGGAAAAAGAGTCCGGTAATGTCATCGCCGTCAGAAAGGCAAAAGGCGAAACCAAGCGCAGGATTATCCTTTCGGGACACACGGATTCTGCTCCGGAATGGACCTATACCTATAAGCTCGGCTCACACGGCGTCATCACCGTCGCCGGCTATGCCATCGCCGGCCTGGCCTATAACGCCGCCACCTCCGCTGTTGCCCTGGCAGGAAAGAACAAGAGCCTGATCAAGAAAATGG
>JAQXMV010000062.1 GCA_029013165.1 Oscillospiraceae bacterium
ACTGGACACCGTAGAATCTCCGCTCCACATCCGCAATGGCAACATTGGGGCAGGCATCGCTGTGGGCCACCAGTCGGAAACCCTCCGGCACCTTGGCCATATAGTCTCCGTGGCTCATCCAGGTGACGCTTGTCTCGGGAAGATCCGAGAAAAGCGGGCATGAGGTGTCAAAATAGGTCACCGTCTTGCCGTACTCTCTGGCCGAATCGTCCTCGGCGGCCGTAACCAATCCGCCGAGATGATGAGCCAGAAGCTGACAGCCGTAGCAAATGCCGAGAATGGGCACGCCCAGACGGAAGATCTCCGGATCCGGATGATAGGAGTTTTCTGCGTATACGCTGTCGGGCCCTCCGGTAAAAATGATTCCCACAGGGGCAAACTCCCTGATTTTTTCCATGGAAATATCGTAAGGCTCTACCTCACAGTAAACATTGTGTTCACGCACTCTGCGGGCAATGAGCTGATCATACTGTCCGCCGAAATTCAGGATCAATATTTTCTCATCCACAAACATTCACCTCTCACTTTTACAGCTCTGAACTTATCGGATAATGATGCTTTCGCGCTCCGGGCCGACGGAAATATATTTGATGGGACAGCCGATCTGCTTTTCGATGAAATCCACATAGGCTCTGGCCTGCTCCGGGAGATCCTCCCATTTGCGCACGGCAGAGACATCGCATTGCCAGCCGTCAAAATATTCAATGACAGGCTTTGCGTTTTTCAGCGCTGTGGGGAAGGGGAAGTCATCGGTCTGCTCACCGTCAAGAATATAGTGAGTGCAGACGGGGATCTTGTCCATATAGCTCAGGACATCCAGCTTGGTCAGCGCGATAGCCGTTGCGGCCTGAACCTCAACGCCGTAGCGTGTGGCAACGATATCAATGGGGCCGACTCTTCTGGGTCTGCCGGTCTTGGCTCCGTATTCAAAGCCTGCTTTACGAAGTTCCTCGGCCTCGTCGCCGAACATTTCGCAGACAAAGGGACCTTCGCCCACGCAGGTGGAATATGCCTTGACAACGCCGACTACCTCGTCGAGCTTGGCCGAGGGCAGTCCGGAACCGATGGGCGCGTATGCCGCCGTCGTGTTGGAAGAAGTGGTATAGGGGCAGATGCCGTAGTCAAGATCGCGGAGCGATCCGAGCTGCGCCTCAAAGAGAATATTCTTGCCCTCTTTCTGCGCCTGCTTGAGGAATGCACCCGTATTGCTGACATAGGGCTTGATCTTCTCACAGCAGTCCTGCAGCCAACGGTCGAGTTTTTCCTCCGTGTAGGCCTCGGCGCCGTAAACCTTGGTCAGGGTCAGGTTTTTCCACTCCATGAGGTCACGCAGATGTGCCTTGAGCTCTTCGGGATAGAAAAGTTCACCGGCAAGGATAGTCTTTTTCTGATATTTATCCGAATAAAACGGTGCTATGCCCTGCTTGGTTGAGCCGTATTTTTTATCAGCCAGTCTCTGCTCCTCCAGCTCATCGAGATCTCTGTGCCAGGGAAGAAGCAGTGAGGCGCGGTCGCTGATTTTCAGGTTTTCCGGCGTCAGGCTGACACCCTGAGACATGACCTGATTCATCTCATTCCAGAGATTTTCCGGGTCGAGAGCCACGCCGTTGCCTAGGATATTCACAACGCCGTTCCTGAAAATGCCCGACGGGAGCAGATGAAGAGCAAACTTACCCTTTTCATTGATAACGGTGTGACCGGCGTTGCCGCCGCCCTGGAAGCGGACAACAACATCGTATTTTTCCGTGAGCAAATCAACCATTCTGCCTTTGCCCTCATCACCCCAGTTGATTCCTACGATTGCGCAATTTGACATAACATTACCTCCTGAAAATGAAAACGATTAAAAAAATCTTCTAATCATTTTACCACTTTCATTTCTATCCGTCTATATTTTTTGCAAGATAATCCCTATCTTTTTTTTATTATTTTCGGCTCTTTTTATTTTCCGCTGTCGCCGTAATTGGAAAGCACACGGGCGGAAGGATCATTGACATCACAGCCCTGCCAAGACTTGTTGGGCATCCAGAAGTCTGCAATCATTTCAGACTGTCCCGGATAGTATTTTTCAAATATTTCTCTGTAAAGCAGTGACTCCTTGGTGAAGGGTATGGCGTGGGAATACTTCCCGGCCTTTTCCTCCAGCTCGCCGTCACTGTACTGACTTTCCGCGTACTCTTTCAGATAATCGACCATGGAGTGACCGACTGCATCGGAGAAAGCGGCTTTCTCGCGGAAAAGGATGTCGTGAGGCAGCCAGTCACCCTCAAAGGCATGGCGGAGAAGATATTTACCCTTGCCGTATTTGTTCATTTTCATTTCGGGATCAACCGCCATAACATACTTCACGAAATCCAGATCACCAAAGGGCACTCTCGCCTCGAGGGAGTTGACGGAAATGCAGCGATCCGCGCGCAGAACATCATACATGTGAAGCTCACGGATTCTCTTGACCGCCTCCTGCTGAAAGGCCTCGGCGTCAGGGGCAAAGTCCGTATACTTATAGCCGAAAAGCTCATCGGAAATCTCACCTGTCAGCAGAACCCGGATATCGGTGGTTTCATGGATCGCCTTGCAGATCAGATACATACCCATACTGGCCCGGATGGTCGTGATATCGTATGTACCGAGAAGCTCAATGACCTTTTCCAGGGAGGAAAGAACATCTTCGGAGGAAATGATGATTTCCCGGTGATCACTGCCGATATAGTCGGCCACCTGCTTGGCATATTTCAGATCAATGGCGTCCTCGCTCATGCCGATGGCAAAGGTCTTGATGGGCTTACTGCTTCTTTTGGCGGCGATGGCGCAGACCAGAGAGGAATCCAGACCGCCTGAAAGCAGGAAGCCTACCTTGGCGTCGGCAACCAATCTTTTTTCTACACCTCTGATGAGCTTTTCACGAATATTTTTGCAGACGGTTTCCAGATCGTCATGACAAACCTGATCCACTGCCGCAATGTCGCAGTAGCAAATAAATTCGCCGTTTTTATAGTAATGTCCCGGAGGGAACGGCATAATCTTTTCTGTCAGCCCGACAAGGTTTTTGGCTTCGCTGGCAAAAAGGATTACGCCCTTTTCATCATAGCCGTAATAAAGAGGACGGATACCGATGGGATCCCTGGCGGCAATATATTCGCCGCTTTGCGCGTCATAAAGGATCAGCGCAAACTCCGCGTCCAGCATCGGGAACATATCGGTGCCGTATTCACGGTAAAGGGGCAGCAAAATTTCACAGTCGGAATCGCTTTTGAATGTGTATTTTTCGCTGAGCTTTTCTTTCAGTTTCTCGAAACCGTAAATTTCTCCGTTGCAGACAACATAGCTGCCGTCAAGCTCAAAAGGCTGCATACCCGAAGGGGTCAGCCCCATAATAGCCAGGCGGTGAAAGGCAAGAATTCCCTTGCCGGTGTCAATGATTCTGGAGTCGTCGGGACCTCTTGATACGGTTCTCACGAAGCCCTGTTTAAATTTATCCATAGCGACGCCGCTGTCGCAATATCCCATAATTGAGCACATAGGATATACCTCCCTGTTTTTATATACATTGCTTTGCTCTCGCAGCATACCGCGGCCATGAAGCCGCAGCATGATGCGAGAGTATCATCATTTCAGCAGTGTTGTTTATTCAACATCCTGAAGAGCGTCATAACCCTCTTCACCGGTACGAACCTTGACAACATTTTCGACATCGTAGACGAAGATCTTTCCGTCGCCGATATGTCCGGTGTAAAGAACTTTCTTGGCAGTTTCGATTACGCTTCTGACCGGAACCTTGCTGACAACGATGTCAACCTGAACCTTGGGCAGCAGGTTAGCCTCCACCTGAACGCCGCGGTAATATTCCGGCTTGCCCTTCTGAACGCCGCAGCCGAGAACATGAGAAACGGTCATACCGGTAATACCGATTTTCATCATGGCTGCCTTGAGGGCTTCAAAGCGGGATTCCTTACAAATAATCTCCACCTTGGTAAATTTCGGTGTACCGTCATCCTCGGCAAAGGTGGGAACTTTCTTGACGGGCACAGCCTCTGCGGGAGGAACATCGCCCTCAACGAGAACAGGCTCGAAGTCCTCAATTTCCTCAGGCAGCATGGCAAAACCTGCATAGGCCGAGGGAAGTCCGTGCTCCGTAGCGTCAAGACCTGTGATCTCTTCTTCCTTGGAAACGCGAAGACCGATAAGCTTTTTGATCACCAGGAAACAAATGGTGATGGTAACCGCCGTCCACAGGGCAACTGAGGCAAAGCCCAGCAGCTGCAGACCGAGAAGCTCGAAACCGCCGCCGTAGAAAAGACCGGTCAGTTTCTCTCCGTCAGCATTGGCAATGGCATAGCCGGGAGCTGTGTCCGTGGCGAAAAGACCGACGGCAATGGTACCCCAGATACCGTTGAGACAGTGAACGGCAACGGCGCCGACGGGATCGTCGATGTGGAGCTTATAGTCAAGGAGCCATACACCGAAGACAACCAGCACACCGGCAACGGCACCGATCAGTGCGGCACCGAGACAATCGGTGACATCACAGCCGGCCGTGATGGCCACGAGACCTGCCAGAGAGGCATTGAGGCACATGGAAACATCGGGCTTGCCGTATTTGATCCAGGTGAAGATCATGCACACAACCGTGGCAACGGCAGGAGCAACGGTGGTGGTCAGGAAGATCGAGCCGAGCTGTTCAACCGAAGTGGCGGCAGCGCCGTTGAAACCGTACCAGCC
>JAQXMV010000063.1 GCA_029013165.1 Oscillospiraceae bacterium
CGAGAAAAAACGGCAAGCATAGAAACTTTCAGCGACCTGGTTCGATACCATGTCGCTGAAATATAAATAAGAATCGATATAAATTTTAGAACAAAATTTTTCTGTTTAGGGTTTCTATGCGTTCGGGCGCATTTATCGACAGTCTGAGACGCCGGCGTCCCGATCAAATATTTGTTTTTTCTGTGTGATCAGATGATCTCCACCGTGAAGCCGTAGCTGTATTTTGTACCCTTGTGCATGATATAGGGCTCTCGCAGGCAGGCGCTGCCGGGCATATCGCCGCCGACGCCTCTCTGCATCAGGTCGATGCAGACCGTTGTGAAATCCTTGTGCTCTAAGGTATGGATATGCGTCGCTTTGTCCAGCTCGTCCACCGTGTAGTGGTGGCAGCTGATGGCAAAGGGCTTCTCACCCAGCTTGTTGAAGCGCAGACCGCGGCCCTCATTGTTTTTGATCTCCATCATGCGCACATCGGTGCGGTGGCCGTTTTCCTGAGGTCTCATGTAATGATGCTCCATGTCGGCTACGGACATCTCATGCAGGGCAATCCTGGCACCGGTCTTTCTGTCGATATAGTTTTCGTGGGGGCCTCTGCCGTACCATTTGACAGCGTCAAACTCCCGGGGCATGGTCAGGGTGCAGCCGAAGCGCACCATATCCATGGCGGGCTTGCCTTCGTGGGTGATGTCGATTTTTCCGTCGGGATAGACGGTGTAGGTCATCCTGACGCCACTCATGCCCATGACGGAAACCGAGGTTTCGATATATGCTGTGTGGCTGTAGCGGTGAATCAGCGTGGCCTTGGTCTTGAGAGAATCCGTGGCACGCTTCCAGTGATAAAGGGGATGAATCGGAATGAGAGGCGGGACGAAATTGAGATAGTCAATGTCGTTATCCGTCAGGGCTCTGTAATAATTGGGTCCGAGCTTTCCGCAGAGGTATTCCTTTCCGTCCTTCACCATGGAGACCAGCAGGCCCTTGGAGAAGCCGTATTCAAAATCGTCGCCGATCACTGTGAAGTTTTCGTTGGTGCCCTTGATATCCACCCGGTTTTCATAAACCGGTTTTTCTTCGGGCTCGGCGGTCTTGAGAATGAACTGATCGAAGCCCTGCTCATAGCCTGCCTTGGCAAAGCGGCAGTCCTCTCTTCTGAGATAGGAGAAAGTCAAGGTGATCTCGCCCTTGTTTTTGCACTCGGCGGAGCAGTCGAAGTCAAACTTCATTTCGCTCAGGGGCGCAAGGTTTTCAAAGAGACTTCTGTCCAGGGTTCCGCGGCGAAGCTCGGTGCCGTTTTCGGCGATGACATAGGCAATGTCAAACTTGCTCAGATCCGAGAACATGAACTTGTTTTTCAGCAGGAATTTACCTTTTGCAAGGTCGACAGCCTTGATTTCGATCTCGCAGTAAACCTTTCTGACCTCATGAATGGAGGGGTGCACCTTTCTGTCGGCGGCGATGATGCCGTTGGCGTTAAAGAAGGTATTGCTGCCCACGATGGCGCAGGTGTTATAGGGCGGCTGGATCCAGGTTTCCTTTTCGTTGTAGTCGGTGCCGTAAAGCCACATGTCCTCGCCTTTTTCACCGACCTTGTGTATGGCCTGATCGACGAAGTCCCAGATGTATCCGCCACAGAGGTTGTCATATTTTTCAAAGGCGTCCATATATTCGCGGAAATTGCCCAGACTGTTTTCCATGGCGTGAGCGTATTCGCAGAAAATAACGGGCTTGGTGTAAAGCTCCTTGGAGATCGGCTTATTGTCGGCGGCCAGAGCGTTGGCGATATTGTCAAACCAGCTGATGGTCAGCGGCTCTTTTTTGCCCAGCTTTTCCACCTGATCCTCCGTGGGATACATACGGCTGATGACATCGCTCTTGGTGAAGTCAAAATCGCCCTCGTAGTGGAACTGTCTGGTGTTGTCCAGCTTCTGGGCGGCCTGCTTCATTCTCATGAAGTTGCTGCCGTCGCCGGCCTCGTTGCCCAGACTCCACATGAATACGCAGGCATGGTTTCTGTCGCGCAGCACCATTCTTTCCATACGGTCCACGACGGCCTTTGTCCACATGGGGTTGTCGCCGGGAACATTCTTTCTTCTGACGCCGTGGGTCTCCAGGTCACATTCGTCCATGACATAGAAGCCGTATTCATCACACAGATCGTAGAATCGGGGATCGTTGGGATAGTGACTGGTGCGGATGGAGTTGATGTTGTTCTGCTTCATGATGTTGAGATCCTGAATGTATCGCTCGTCGGGAACAGCCCAGCCGCAGTCGGGGTCGTAGTCGTGGCGGTTCACGCCGCGAATGAGCATAGGCTTGCCGTTGAAGAGAATCTTTTCGCCCACGATCTCCACCTGCTTGAAGCCGATCCGGACGGCTTTATAGGTGACCTTGCCCTCGGAGGCAATCTTGAAAAGCACCGTATAAAGTACGGGGTTTTCGCAGGACCACAGCAGGGGCTTTTCGATGCGCTTTTTGAAGGTGATTTTATTCTCGCCGGCCACGGTCATGATCTCTGTGGAGCCGATTGCTGTCGGCTTGCCGGCAGTGAGAAGCACTGCCTCGATTTCTGTGCGCTTGGCGCCCTCGGAGTAGTCCTTGATCAGCAGATCAATGGTCATATCCGCGTCGGTGTAGTTGTTGATCAGCTCGGTTCTGACGAAGAAGTCACGAATACAGGTTTTCGGCTCACTGTAAAGATAAACCTCACGGTAAATGCCGCACAGGGACCACATATCCTGATCTTCCAGATAGGTGCCGTCGGTATAGCGGTAAAGCTCAGCGGCCACGAGGTTGACGCCGGGCTTGACAAACTTTGTCACATCAAATTCATGAGGGGTATTGGAGCCCTGGGAATATCCCACATATTCACCGTTGACATAGACGGCAAGTCCGGACTTCGCTGCGCCGAAATGCAGGAAGATCTCTCTGCCTTCCCAGTCTGAGGGCAGGGTAAAGGTGGTTCTGTGCATGGCCACCTCCTGACCGGAAACATCAATGGAGGGGATTTTGTTTTTGTCAGTGCCGATACAGTTGGGGAAGGAGTTGGCGTAATACCAGGGCTTGGTGTAATCCTTCTGGAACTGCCAGACGCCGGGGACGGTGATATCCTCCCAGTCGCTGTCGTCGAAGTCGGGGCTTCTGAATTTTTCCGGCAGAGAGCCGGAGCCTTTCAGCCAATAGAATTTCCATTTTCCGCTCAGAGAGAGCTTATAGGGCGATTTTTCCCTTTTGGCGGCGGCGTCGGCCTTGTCATAGCAGAGAGCCAGGGCGTGGCCGTCCTCTTTGTTTTCCTTGATGATGGCGGGGTTTTCCCAGATGTACTTCATATTGAATCCTTTCCGAAATCAGCGTTTTTCATTTAGGCGCGGTGCCTGTCTTTTATATTGTATAAAAATATATCTCCTTTGTCAAGAATAAGGCAGTTTTCTTCCCGGAAAAGCCGGGGTGAACAGCAAAAAACGCCCATAAAACCATGATTCAGATGCAATCACATTGACAAATGGTCGAAATCGGTTATAATAATACTGTCTATGACAAATTCTAAGAAAAAATTCAAAAAAATTATCATACGGAGGTATTTTTTATGAATATCGGTCTGATCATTGCCGGCGGCGTCGGCCAGAGAATGAAGATGAATGTACCCAAGCAGTTCATCAAGGTGCTGGGCAAACCCATCATGATCTATACGCTGGAGGCTTTTCAGAGGAATCAGAACATCGACGAGATCGTCGTTGTCTGCCTCAAGGGCTGGGAAGAGAAGCTCAGGGCATGGGCCGAGGAATACGGTATCACCAAACTCACACATATCGTTCCCGGCGGAAGCACCGGTATGGAATCCCTGCGCAACGGCATGAACGCTCTGAGAGATCATTACAGCGAGGACGACATCATTGTCATTCATGACGCCGTTCGTCCGCTTATCTCCGACGCGATCATCGACACCAATATCGAGGGCGTCAAGGAATTCGGCACCGCCATCACCTGCGTTCCCACCACGGAGGCTCTGCTTTACAGTGAGGATATGATCAGCTCTGAAAAAATCGTTGACAGAAATCTCATTGCCCGCACTCAGACACCCCAGTCCCTTTATCTTTCCAAATTCATCTGGGCCCATGAGGAAGCCGTCAAGCGCGGCATCAAGGACACCGTTGCCACCTGCACGCTCCTGGTGGAGCTGGGTGAGAGCGTCCACATTGTCTGGGGTGAGGAGACCAACTTCAAGGTCACCACGGCCGAACACATCGCTCTGATGGAAGCCTATATCAAGGTCGGAGCAATCGGTGGCTGATATGACGAATACCGTTAGAGGAGAAATCGAAAAGATCGCCGCCGCGCCCCTTTCCTGGGAGAAGCTCTCGGGAAAGACGCTGCTGGTTACCGGAGCCACGGGCTTCATCGGCTCGTTCATCATCCGTGCTCTGATGCTCAAAAACGAGAGAGACGGTCTCGGCGTCAAGGTCATCGCCCTTGTCAGAAGCGAAGACAAGGCCAGGAGCCTTTACGGCGAATATGAAGAGAAAGGAATGCTTTCTTTCCTTGTGCAGGATGTCTGCGAGGCTCTGCCGACAGACCGCAGGGCGGACTTCGTCATTCACTGCGCCTCCAATGCCGCACCCAGAGAATATTCTCTTTATCCCGTGGAGACCATGAAAACCAATTTCTTCGGCACCATGAATCTTCTGGACTATGCTAAAGCCGTAGAGGCAGAGAGTTTTCTCTATGTTTCCACTATTGAGATTTACGGAACCACCCACGGACTGGATACCATACCGGAGGATGTTTACGGCGAAATCGACGCCATGAAAATCCGTTCCTGCTATCCGCTGAGCAAGAAAGGCTGCGAGACCCTCTGCGCCAGCTATGCCGACGAATACGGTCTGGATATCAAAATCGGCCGACTGAGCTATATTTTCGGCCCGGGCATGAAGCCGGGGGACTCGAAAATCGTCGCTCTCTTCCCCAAGTGTATTGCTGACGGGGAGAATATCGTCATGAAGAGCAAGGGTGAACAGCTTCGTTCCTATACCTATGTCACCGACGCGATCACCGGACTGCTGACAGTGCTGCTGGAGGGCAAAAACGGCGAAGCCTATAACATCGCCTCGAAGCTGTGCATTACCACCATTGCCGGTATTGCGCACACGCTTGTGGACGCCTATCCCGAAAAGGGACTGAAAGTGATATTTGATCTGCCCACCGAGCAGGAGGCCAAGGGCTTTTCTCTTATTGAGAATGCCGTTCTTTCCTCGGAAAAACTGGAAAATCTCGGCTGGCAGCCGGAAACGGATCTTGTCACAGGCCTGAAAAAGGTTGTCGAGGAACAAATCGAATTAAAGGGGTAATTTCTTATGTTAGAACAGCTCAAACAGGAAGTTCTGCAGGCCAATCTCAGTCTGCCGAAATATAATCTTGTCACCTTTACCTGGGGTAATGTCAGCGGCATTGACCGTGAAAAGGGTCTGATTGTCATCAAGCCCAGCGGTGTGGAATATGATGTCATGACCGCCGAGGACATGGTGGTGGTGGATCTGGAGGGAAACATTATTGAGGGCAAGCTCAATCCCTCCTCGGACACACCGACACACATTGAAATTTACAAGGCTTTTCCCGAGGTCGGCGGTGTGATTCACACCCATTCTCCCTGGGCGACCTCATGGGCGCAGGCGGGCAGGGGAATCCCGGCCTACGGCACCACTCACGCAGATTATTTCTATGGGGAGATTCCCTGCACCAGACAGCTCACCGAGGAGGAGGTCACCACTGCCTATGAGAAAGAAACCGGCACGGTGATCATCGAGGCTTTCCGCGAAAGAGCCATTGACCCCAAAGCGGTACCCGGTGTGATTGTCTATAAGCACGGCCCCTTTGCCTGGGGTAAAAATCCGAAAGAGGCGGTACACAACGCCGTTGTCATGGAGACCGTGGCCAACATGGCCTATCATGCCGAGCAGATCAATCCCCAGGGTACGCCTATCGAGCAGTATCTCCTGGACAAGCATTATATGCGCAAGCACGGCCCCAACGCCTATTACGGACAGAAAAAATAAGAATATTGATCGAACGAACCACCGGCTTTCGCCGGTGGTTTTTGCATGTCAAAAATACTTTTTTGACAAGTTGATCCCTTGCAGATTTTCTTTTACAAGGGCTTGTTTTATATACAAAATAATAGAATAAAATTAAAATTCTATTGAATATCTGAGAAAATCGTGTTATACTATTAATGCCAAACAAACTTAATAGACGAGTCAGAGATATTTTTTTGCACGAGTATTCTGCCTCTTTGTTGACAATAATCATTTTGGAATTTGTTAAAAATGCAAATCCTATTAAATGGTTATTGTTGATATACTCTGATTCCGTTTAAGTTTGTTTGGCGACAATCGGGGTTTGCGTTTTTTGGTGCGTTAACTTCGGTTGGCGCACTTTTTTATTTATGCAGGATAATTAAGTGTCGTTTTCAACGAGGGAGGGAGGAAAAATTATCTGCATACTCTAAATTTAAAGTATTCACATAGCCTTTATTGCCAAACTCAATAAAGTGTAATATTCGTTTGAAAGAAGTGAAAATGATGAAGTTTTGTCAACATTGTGGCACCGAGTTGAATAACGAGGAAGCTAATATATGCCTAAACTGCGGCTGTGCCATTCAGCCGGAAAACACCAATCCGACAGCTGAGTATCGAATCGGAATTGTCGTTCTTGCGGCTCTCATTCCGTTGTTCGGTTTAATCTGGTGGCTTCTAAAAAAAGAAGAGCGTCCCAAAGAAGCCCGATATTGCGGCATTGCCGCCCTGATCTCTTTTTGTGTAACGATCGTTTTTTATTTCATCGTGGGATTCGTTGTTGGTTTCGCTGCGGTTATGTAACCGATAAAACCCGAAATTTTGCGCCGTTTTCTTTATCTTGTTACAAGATAGGTGCAAATCAACCAGTTGAAAGAGCGATAAACTATGCGTTTACACACTCTGTTATGACACAACAACCCCTATGATTTTTAGTCATAGGGGTTGTCTTTCTCCCGTTAGCGCAGTTTCAATTTTAAAGTTAAGGGCATTTCGCGCTTTGCGAAGCGCGACAAGGGCTCTGCCCCTTGACCCCGCAAGCCTTTGAAAAGGCTTGACCGAAACTTTTGTTATTCTTTTTCTTTATTTTCTTTAGCTTCTTATTTATCTGCTATTGATACTTTCTTTACCGTTAACCGATTTTCGCTGACAACGAAGCGGATCTCCATTCCGGCAAAGCTCATGCCGTATTCCCGTTCCGGATCGTCCTGATAGGAGGGTCGGGGATCGCCGGCAAGAACTTCCATCAGTTCCCTGCGTTTCTCTTTCGGCACTTTCTCCAGCAGATCTTCGGGAAAGGTCACCGCAAGCCGTCTTTCTCCTAAGCCATCGGTGAAACCGCCCGAGGCGTCACTATGGCTATCGCAATAGGGCAGATAAGGTTTAATGTCATAGATCGGCGTGCCGTTCATCAGGTCACAGCCGCTGACATAAAGCACCGGCCCCTCATTTTTTGTATATTCGACTGCATCAAGTTTGACGCAGGAAAGTCCCACAGGATTCGGCCGAAAAGGCGACCTTGTGGCGAAAACACCCAGTCTTTTATTGCCGCCCAAAAGCGGCGGCCTGACCGTCGGGCTCCAGTTCTCACGGCAGCTTCGCGAAAACTGCCAGATCAGCCAGATATGGGAAAAATCCTCAAGGCCGCGAAAGGCCTCTCTGACCCGGTATTCCTTTTCAAAGACGATCTTGCCCTTGATTTCCTCAATGAGGCCGCTTTGGCGGGGCAGTCCGAATTTATCGGGAAAATCCGTATAAATGTGTGCAATGATTTTCATGGGCTTTAGTCTGCGGTGATGATGGCGCTTAGGGTTTCGCCGCCCTTGGCATAGGGACTGAAAGCCTTGACGCTGACCTTGTATTCGCCCGGAGCCAGCACACCGAGGTTGATTTCTTTTTCCTTGTCATCGGCCCGTGTGTAATCGGAAAGCACCGTATCGGAATAAACCGTCCTGATTCCCGCCGTGACGCTGATTTTATAGTTTTCCGCCGGGAAATAGCTCCTTGCCTCAGGGAAAGAAAGGATCGTTTCACCGTCGCTGTTCTTTTCGGCGGTCATGACAGCCTTTTCAGGGAACACAGGTGCCGTGTCAAGAGAGTACATGTTCAGCCAGGTATAGGTTCTGGCGGTTCGGTTCCCGAGGTCGGAGAGATAGCAGTCATTTTCCGGGAAGAACTGATCGCTGATCAGATCATAGAGGCGGAGTCTGACATTGCCGTCGGCATCAACCTCCACGATCCAGAAAGTTGCCGATTCGCCGTCGCCGTAAGCGTCGCCGCTGATATAGCTGAGATTGCCCATGGCACCCGTAACGGCGCCGCAGCCTACGGCTGTGAAAGCGCCCTGCCACAGGGAACGGGGATCATTGGCCGCATAGTGTGAATGGCCGGAAAAATCCACCGCCTGAGGATAGGCATTGAGGACATTGCGGATATCCACTTCACCCCAGTTAATACTGCCGTAGACCGTCAGTGTGGGGTGAGCGTGCTGGAAAACAAAGATCGGCTTGTCGCCGGTGTCAGCCTGGGCCAGCTCCAGCTGTTCCCGGAGCCATGTGACCTTACCTTTATAGGTTTCATCACTGACGGGATCATAGGATACGACGATGAAATGATAGCCGCCGATGACCGTGTGAATATCCATTTCGGTGCCGACATATTCTCTGTATACATCATAGGCCTTGGAAGCGTCATGGTCGCGGTACTCGATAAATTCGTGATTGCCGATGCAGGGCAAAAATGCCGTGGAACTTTGGAGTTTCTTGTTCACAATCTCCATAAAGGCGGCATATTCCTCTGCCTTGCCTCGTTCTGTCATGTCGCCGCAGACCGCAAGGGCGTCAAGATTGCCGTAGGCTTCGCCCTCGGCATAAGCATAGGCACGGTCGAAAAGCCGGGAAAAACGCTCACTATTCTTTTGCCCGTTTTCGTCACTGCTGATGTGGATATCACTGCACACGGCAAAGCGAAGCACGGGAGTGAAGTCCTCGGGTGTGACCGGCGGCTTTTCATGCACGCCGCTGAAAATGGCCGTTGTGCCGAAAAATACGGTAAAGACCAGGGTGATGGCCTTGCTCATAAACTGATGAAAATGATTTTTGAATGACAGCATAGGGATTTCCTCCTGTTATTTTTCGCTTTGATTATACCATATCCTCGGCAGATTTAACAGACTCTAAGGCAGAATTCTTGCCGTTAAGGCGGCGAAAAAAATGAGATTTTATTCGCAGGGGCGGCAAAAATATCTTTTTCTACCGTTGGTAGAGTGCAATCTCACTGCCGTCATGGTATAATCAAAGGGAAAGATCAACCGAAGGAGCTGTTTTTATGGACAACCTTACCACAGGCAAATTCATTGCAGAAAGGCGCAAAGCGCTGGGCCTGAGCCAAAAGCAACTGGCAGAAAGTCTGGATGTGACCGACAAGGCGGTGTCGAAGTGGGAGACCGGCAGAGGGGCACCGGATATCGCTCTGCTTATTCCCTTGGCGCAGATCCTCGGCGTCAGCGTGGCGGAGCTTTTGTCGGGAGAAAAGGCACCGGCAGAAAATATCACCTCTCAGAGTGATGAAGTGATTATCAGTACCATGAAAAGCAAGCGAAAGGGTCTGCTGAAGCTCCTGTCGGTGATGCTGCTGCTTTTTGCCTTGGTGCTGTGCCTGAAACCGGCCTATCATTTTTTCTCTTCGGTTCCCGTAGAAAATGACGCCCTCTATCGGGAGGCGGTACGTTACACACAAAAACAGTTTTCAGGAAGCGAATTGTCAGCGGAAGATTTTGCCTTTGTTGACAGAAGTCTCGAGAAAGGAAAATATTTGGCCCTACTGGGGCAAAAGGACGACGCGGTCGTGATGGTTGTTTTTGAGCAGGACAGTATTTTCGGCGAAAGATATGCGGTTATGGGCGCCGGTTACGGCAAAAGGGGAGAGCTCAATCTCTATTCCACCTCCGGCGGCGGCATGAATCTGAATGTGTTTTACGGCTGTGACTTGACGGACACAGAGGAATACCGTTTTACCTATGGCAATACGCGATATTCTACACCCATAACTGACGGAACGGTGCTGGATATCTTTCTTGATAT
>JAQXMV010000064.1 GCA_029013165.1 Oscillospiraceae bacterium
GCCACCAAGTCCTACTCCAAGAAGGGTCAGGATGTGGTTGACGCCAACCACAACGCTATCGACGCCGGTGCAACCGCCTACCACAAGGTAGAGGTTCCCGCCGAGTGGGCAGACGCCGTTGACGGCGAAGCCGCAGCCGCCTCCACAGGCAGCGAAAAGCTCGTCAAGATGGTTGACTCCATCCTCAAGCCCGTCGGTCTCATGGAAGGCAGCTCACTTCCCGTTTCTGCTTTCACCGACCATGCAGACGGCACCTTCGAGCACGGCGCATCGGCTTACGAAAAGAGAGGCGTTGCCGTTCTCGTTCCCGAGTGGGAAGCATCCACCTGCGCCAAGTGTAACCAGTGCTCCTTCGTTTGCCCCCATGCAACCATCCGTCCTTTCGCCATGAGCGAGGAAGAGGTTGCCGCTGCTCCGGCAAACATGAAGAAGGCTCCAAAGCCCGTTGCCAAGACAAACTACACCTATACGCTTGCTGTTTCCCCCATGGACTGCATGGGCTGCGGCGTCTGCGTAGGCGTATGTCCCACCAAGTCCCTGAAGATGGTTCCCCGCGAGTCTCAGGAAGATCAGCAGGCCGTATTCGACTACTGCGTTGCCAAGGTAACCGAGAAGCCGGAAACCACAGCCGTTATGAATGTGATTTCCAGCCAGTACAAGAAGCCGCTTCTTGAGTTCTCCGGTTCCTGCGCAGGCTGCGCCGAAACCTCCTATGCACGCCTGATCACCCAGCTCTTCGGTGACAGAATGTATATCTCCAATGCAACAGGCTGTTCCTCCATCTGGGGCGGTCCTGCAGCCACCTCACCCTACACGGTCAACGCCAAGGGTCACGGTCCCGCATGGGCTAACTCCCTCTTTGAAGACAACGCTGAGCACGGTCTCGGTATGTACTACGGTCAGAACGCCATCCGTTCAAGACTCATCGAAGATGTCGAAGCGATCGTTGCAAGCGACAAGGCCGCTGCCGAAGTCAAGGCCGCAGGCGAAGAATATCTTGCAACCGTCGAAGACGGCAGCAAGAACACCGCAGCCGCCGACGCTCTCGTAGCCGCCATCAAGGCAGCTGGCGCTGACTGTGCCCTGTGCAAGGATATTCTCGACAACAGCGAATATCTCGCTAAGAAGTCCGTATGGATCTTCGGCGGTGACGGCTGGGCATACGATATCGGTTACGGCGGATTGGATCACGTCCTCGCTTCCGGTCAGGATGTCAATGTCATGGTATTCGACACTGAGGTTTACTCCAACACCGGCGGACAGGCTTCCAAGGCTTCCAACATCGGCCAGGTTGCACAATTTGCCGCTGCAGGTAAGGAAATCAACAAGAAGAGTCTGGCTGAGATCGCCATGAGCTATGGCTATGTCTATGTGGCACAGATCGCCATGGGCGCTAACATGGCTCAGACCCTCAAGGCTATCCAGGAGGCCGAGGCCTATCACGGTCCTTCTCTCATCATCGGCTATTCACCCTGTGAAATGCACTCCATCAAGGGCGGCATGACAAACTGCCAGTCCGAAATGAAGAAAGCCGTTGAGTGCGGTTATTGGAATCTCTTCCGCTTCAACCCTGCCCTCAAGGCCGAAGGCAAGAATCCCTTCACCCTTGACTCCAAGGCACCGGCAGCTGACTATCAGGCATTCATCAAGAATGAGGCCCGTTACACCAGACTGATGCGTGAATTCCCCGACAGAGCAGAAAAGCTCTTCACAAAGAGCGAAGATGTGGCCATGCAGAGATATGCACATCTGCTCAAGCTCAAGGATCTTTACGCTCCCGACGCTCAATAAAAGCAAATTCCACAAATCAAAAGGACCTTCCGCTTTGGAGGGTCCTTTTTGCTATGGCAAGAGGGGACAGACGGTGCTGTCTGCGGTGATGAATCCGACTATATTTCGTAGGGACACGGCTTGCCGTATCTACAACGAACTGAAACGCTACCGCCACAAAAATGCAAAGCACCAACGAACCCAATAAATCAGATATCTTCCCTCTCCCACCTCCCAATAAGAGCCAACAAGACGAGGGGTGCGAAGCGGTGGGCCCCCTCGTCACCAATAAGAAAAGGTGCCAAAAAGGCAACCACATAAAACACCCGACTGTCGTCGAACCGCGCAGAGCGACTGTATTTTCGCCGATGAAAACAAGTGCAACAATCAGCACAACACATCTAAAGGAAAGTAACAAAAACTATTCTACCATCCACACTCGGCGAAAATACCCCGGAGCGATTGACAGGCACCGGGAAGTGTTTTGCATACTTTGCCACGCCTGGCAAAGTATGAGCCCCCCGCGGCTTGAGCGGTGAAACCCGAAAGAAACCACTATATAAATTATAGAAAACCAATTTACCCTTAAATGATGATTTCGCCCCGGCAGACACACGGCTTACCGTGTCCGTCTGCGACAAACTCACCAATAATTCACTTGCGTGCTAATCTCACTCATGGTTTATGTTTTCGGCAAAACACCACAGTCCTACCAACAAAAAAGCACAAAAAAACGGCGCTGTCTGCGCAGCGCCACCGTGACGGATAACTCCGTCTTTTATAAAAGTAACTGCCCTTTTCACCGGGAAACCCCCGGCGAGGGTTTCCCACGGAACGATGAAAATGCCCCGCATTTTTTATCGTTCCTCCCTTCCTGCGCTTGATGAAGCATTTTTTTCTTTTAGCGTTAGCGCAGTTTTTATTTTTCAGTGAAAGGCATTTCGCACTTTGCGAAGCGCGACAGGGGCTCTGCCCCTTGACCCCGCAAGCCTTTAAAAAGGCTTGAGCGAAACTTTTGTTATTTTTCTATTTAACATCTCATGATTCTCACTTGGAGGCGATTCGGGCAATCTCCAGATAAAATCCCTCAAATCCGCCCGGCAATGTCGATTTCTCATAGCAATAATCACCATGGTCAATGCCATAAAGCGGCTGATGATAATACCACGCGCCCGGTCGGATCTCCCCATTCTTTTCCGCTTCCTCATAGGAAAAAGCAATGTCAGCGCAATTCATCGGATAGATACCGCTGGCAACAGGCACCAAACCGTCGTTTGCTGTCCACTCATCAGTCATCTTCACACCGTCCACTATCAGTCCGCGGCTCAAAGTTAAAATATCGCAGGTACCGTTAAAAATCTTTGCGCAATCAGCGGTTCTCTGCTGATAACCGTATTGATTTTCTTCCGTCAGGTAACCGGTATAAGAATAATAATAGACCTCAGGAACCGTTCTGATTTTCTCATTCAGTTCACGGGCACCTCTGACAGTAAGGTCATATCCAACATTATCTCCCGATTTGCCGAAATTTTCAACGCCGCAGAGACTGAGCTTCGCGCGGCTTTCCCCCTCTTTAGCCGAAATGGCATAATGGCCGAGGTTTATATCACCCATTGGCAGAGTAACGCCCAGCACCGACAGCAGATTCACGCCAAAGCCGACGACATAAATAAAGCCGGGGATATCATAAAACAGATTGGCAAGCTGTGTTCCGTTATGCACACCGGCAAGAGTGGTAACGCTATGGACAGCGCCGGCATGACCGCCGGCAAAAAGCGGTGATACGCTTTCCCCCGAAGTCTTTCGTTCGTCCTCATCGCCATAGGCCAGCAACGACGCAAAGAGTCTGGCCGTCATGCCGCCGAAAGAATGTCCCACCAGATTGATGCTCTCGCTGAGATCCCAGTTTTCTCCCATCAGCGGCATATTCTGGAAGGATTTGCCGTATCTCTCGTGGCCGCAGGCCTTGGAATGGGCCTCGCCGTAATCCACGACGGTACCCGTCAGCTGCGCATAAAGCTCGCAGGCTCTATCCCACGCACTGCTGAAAGGGCCCACTGACGCGGCGTAAGCCTCGTAGCCCTCTTCTCTCAAAATCGCCGTTACATCGGCATCTCCGCCCCAATAATGGGATTGGTTATTATATTCATCGTAATCGCCCCAGCCGCCGAAGCCGTGAACAAAAACAAAAGTCCGACTCCCCTCAGGCGCCTTTTCGCTTTCTGCGCCGGCGCCGACACAGGCAACCGACAGCAAAATCATCAGACTCATGAAAAAAGCAACTATTCTTTTGATTGTGGTCATAAATTTCACCGCCTTATTATTTGTCATAATTCTAACAGAAACACCATTCGTTGTCAAGATTCCTGCAGCCATAAAAAACAGAGGCTGTCGCACTGAGACAGCCTCTTACTTTTTGATTTTATCAGTCGCTGGTATAAGCCATGAGTGCTACCTGACGAGCACGCTTGATAGCAACTGTCAGTTCACGCTGGTGACGGGCACAGGTGCCTGTTACTCTGCGGGGAAGGATCTTCGCTCTGTCGGAAGTGAACTTGCGAAGTCTCTGAACATCCTTATAGTCGATGCCTTCGACCTTATCTACACAAAATGCGCAAACCTTCTTGCGTGACTTTCTGCCGGGGCGTGAGCCCTTTTCATATGCCATGAGTATAACCTCCTGTTTTAGTATTTTTCGTTTTCAGCCTGATGCTGATTAAAAGGGTAGATCTTCGTCGTCATCAATCTCTTCAAAATCTCCGGGAGCCGCCGTCTGATAAGAGGGTGCCGGAGCCGCTGCTGCAGGAGCCGGCGCATAGGCCGTGCCTGTCTCCGCCTTGGAGCCGCAGAAGCTGACTTCTCTGGCCACAACCTCAAAGGCTGTTCTCTTATTACCCGCGTTATCTTCATAGCTGCGGGTCTGGATAGAGCCCTGAATGGCGATCATGGAGCCTTTGGTGAAATATCTGCTGACAAAATTGGCTGTGCTTTCCCAAGTGACGATCGTAATGAAATCTGCCTGTCTCTGTTCACCGGGCTTTGCATAGGAACGGTCAACAGCGATGCGGAAATTGCAGACAGCCTTACCGGTTGTTGTGGTGCGAAGTTCGGGATCGGCCACGAGGCGACCCATCAGTGTTACGCAGTTAAGCATAGCCGCACCTCCTTACTTTCTGACGGTGAGAACACGCAGAACGCCTTCTGTGATGTTGGCGATACGCTCAAGCTCAGCAGGGAATTCCGGTGCTGAAGCATAGTTCATGAGAATGTATGCGCCGCTGGTCTCATCGTTGATGGGGTAAGCGAGAGTTCTGACGCCTTCGTTGGAACCGAAAGGCACTGCACTTTCAAGAGTACCGTGCTTTTCAACGAGAGCCGTAAACTTCTCAACAAGAGCCTTTACGCTTTCTTCACCCTTTGCAACTGAAAATACGAACATGGTCTCATAGTTGTTCATGTTTTTTTACCTCCTTTTGGTCTCTGGCCCCGTAACTTCTTCCTACGGAGCAAGGAAATTTTACGCAGTAAAAAGGGAACACATACTGCGACAGTTAAAGATTATAGCAGTTTGCGTCCCATAAGTCAAGGGTTATTTGTGCTTTTTTTGTGTTTTTCGCCCCGGAAAGTCTGCTCTAACGAGCCTTTCGGATCATACCGGCGGCCCGTCTCAGATTCTTTTCATAGCGCTGTGGCGAAAGCGCGGAAGCTACGCTCTCTATTTTCTTTTCGACCTCGGCCATTTTCAGATCACTGAGAATATCCGCCCGTAAAAGCTGATAGGTTTCCTCATCCTCCCGGGTGAATGCCAGGCGCTGTACGAGATACATGGAAGTCGCCGTGGTGATCACCTTGGCTTTTCCGATGCCGACGGCCGACAGCCGTGCATAGAATTCGCCGCCGTAAATCGGATCGTCCCGTCCGATGAACTGCACCGGCGGTGCCTGAGTCACCACCAGTCCCAGGCCTTCGTTATAGACCTCATTAGCCCGGTCAAAGGATATTTTGCCGCTGTTGATCTGCTCTGAGAGGGCGGTGAAGTCCGACTTCAGTTTTTTCTTTTCTACGGCGGAAAGGGCTATGGTCTCTCCGAGATCGCTCACACGGGTGAGAGAAGCCTCCACACAGCGAAAGCCCACATATTCCTCGCTGAATTTTTTTCTCAGCAGACTGTCCGCCACGGGCTTTTTGCCTTTTTCTCCGAAGTAGTATTCCAGCAGTTCCTGCTTTCTGATTTCATGAGCCGTTGCCTCATTCAGATCTGCCTTGCTCACGCCTGCTTTCTCATAATAGGCGCCGAAAAGGCTCCACAGCTTTTCTGTCTCCTCGGCGATCTCTCTCTTGCCGGCTGTGCTGAGGGTGATGTTTTCTTTGGCCATCAGCCTTTCCGCCCCAAGGGCTTCACAGCATAACCGGACTGCCTTCTCCTGCTCTTTCTGACTGTCTGCCGCAAATTCGCCGGAAGATATGACCTTGTCAAGATAATAGGTATAAAGGCCCACAGAAATGTTTTCTCCGTCCACCGTCAGTGCCGTGTTGTCATAGCCGCAGGCGGCAAGAGACAGCGCAGCCGCCATACAGAGGATAAGAACTGTCCATTTTTTCACAGTGTCACCTGCCCCGATTGATGAAATTCAGGGTGAAAAGTAAAAATCCGAACTCAGATTATACTTTCACCCTATCTTTGTCAGCTGTCAGGCTGCCTATACGCTTCACTTTTTCGCCAGCGCCGCAATAATATGGGCTGTCTCCTCCTGACCGAAGTAGCCGCTGTCAAGGGAAACATGATAATTCTGCGGAACACCCCATTCTCTGCCGGTGAAATATTTATAATTGATGCGCCTTTTTCCGTCTTTTTCGTCCAGGCGCTTTTCGGGGCTTTTGTCCCGGACACCGTAAAGGCTGACGATTCGGTCGGCACGGTATTTTTTATCGGCATAAACAAAAACATTGAGGCAGTCGTCTCTTTCGCGGAGAATGTAATCGGCGCACCGGCCCACGATCACACAGTTGCCTTTTTCCGCCAGCTCAAGAATCACGCGACACTGAGCCGCCCAGAGATAATCCGCGGCACCGGCATGACCTGCCGTGCCGTGAGGCGCGCCGGAGGTGAAAGCATAGGATAGCATACTTCTGCCGGGCGCATATTCACCGGCGTCGGCGATATATTCCGGATCAAAGCCCGTCTCCTTGGCCACTCTCTCCACAAGCTCACTGTCATAATAATCAAAGCCCAGCTCCTGCGCCACGGCCTTGCCGATACTTCTTCCGCCGGAGCCGAACTGTCGGCTGACGGTGATGATTTTCTTCATATAAATTCCTCCCGGATATTGGCTTTCTATCATCATTATAGTGATATTCGGCACCCGTGACAATATAAAAAATCAACAAAAAGCCACCGTGAAATTTTATAGGCTCCTTAATACTCGTAAAAGTGCCGTATATATTCCGTCACGCCGCCGTCCTCCAGACCGAGAGAAAAGCCAAACTACTCACTGACCAGCTTTTCGGCTTAATACAAGATTCCCTCATCGGTGGCGCTGAGAATTTTCTAACCCACCTACTGCTTATTCAGATAGATACAGCGAATCAGCGCCA
>JAQXMV010000065.1 GCA_029013165.1 Oscillospiraceae bacterium
GGATTGCTCTTTCCGCTGACCGGCAGGAAATCCTGTGACTTTTCAGAATCTTACATTGGACAGGATCAAAAACGGTTACGCCGTTCATCAGCACCAGGGGCGCGTTCAAGGGAATGCCTTTGAACATTTCCATGACGGTTGCATAGGTGCGCGCCGTAGCCACACTGAAAAGTAGGCCCTGCTGTGTCAGCTCTGAAAGGATATGAGATGAGTTTTCGGAAATCTTGCCTTCGCTGTTTAGGAAGGTACCGTCTAAGTCGGTTAAATATAGTGTTTTCATAGTCAGTGCATATACAGAATCCTAATTTAGATATAATGTACACATTATAGCACTTTGTATACTAAAAGACAACTGTCAAATAAAAAATAATTGTTACAATTTTAGAAACGAATGATTATTATAATTGATAAATATTCTTTGTGAAATAATTTATTACAAATTAAGTTTTTATGAAAAAATCTATTGAAAATTAGCGGTGAAGATAGTATAATAAATTTCATATTAATCTTTCCGGCCGTCTTACTACTTCCTTTTTAAAGGGTTAACCTTTATTTATTCGGCTGTGTTATTGTAAAAAAGGGGAAACTTATGTTAGGTAAATTCGTCAAGGTACGAGTAACATCCCCCATGCATTCTTTTAATCCTCGCTTCGGCTTCCGTTATAAGCTGAATTACGGCATCATTGAAAGCGTGAAAACCAAAAAAAATACGCTGCAGTATGCTTATATTATGGGGATCAATCATCCTGTCAGGAATTTTGACGGCAGAGTCATCGCGACGGTCAAGCGTGCCGGCGGTAAGGGTGTAGTATGGGTTGTTGCTCCGAAAAGTACAAGATTTATTGTCAACGACATCAAATCGGCCATTGATTTTGCCGAGGGGAGAAACAATTATAATATTGAATGTCTATATGAAAGCTCATGCGGCGCTGTTGTTTTTCGCAATGAAAACGGCGACAGAAAGTATCTGCTGATCAGAAACAGAAGAAGCGCTCACTGGGGCTTTCCGAAAGGTCATATCGAACCGGGGGAAACAGACCGAGAAACTGCTATTCGTGAGGTCCTGGAAGAGACGGGACTCCACATCACTATCCTGCCCGATTTTCTGAAAAAAAGCGAGTACACCATTCAGGGAAAGATTGAAAAGTCTGTTTCGATTTTCCTGGCTCAGACAGATGAGACGGAGTATAAGCTCCAGGTTGAGGAAATCGAAGAATGCGGCTGGTTTGACTATGACCGTGCTCTGACGATATTGAACTACGAGAACGATAAAATTATTCTCAACGAAGCCAAAAAATATCTCAGCGAAAGGGTGTGAGGGCAATGTCCGAGACCATAGCGGAATATATTGTCGGCGCTCTGGGCGGTAAGCTGTCTGCGGAACTGATTGCCTTTATCGTGTCGCTGCTCCCGATTCTGGAGCTCAGAGGCGGACTGATCGCCGCCAAGCTGATGGAAATTGGTTTTCTGAAGGCTTTTGTTATTTGTTATGTCGGCAATATGCTCCCCATACCTTTCATTTTGCTGTTTATCAGAAAAATATTTGCGCTGCTTAAAAAAATCCCTAAGGTTGAAAACCTGATCAATAAACTGGAAGCGCGTTCTATCCGAAAAGCGGATAAGGTGAAAAAATATCGCCTGTGGGGTCTGTTCTTTTTTGTGGCCATACCGCTTCCCGGAACCGGTGCATGGACCGGAGCCCTTGCGGCTGATCTGCTGGATATCAGGATCAGTCATTCTCTGCCGGTCATCGCAGCCGGCGTCCTTGTGGCGGGGCTGATTATTTCCGCTTTGTCCTACGGACTATTCGGTTTGCTGGGATTTTAATGATTATTTATCTGTTTTTTTCTTCGCCTTTTTTGGCGAAGATTTTTTTTGCGCAAATTTCTGCTGCCTTTTCTCGACATAAACCTTGCCTGATTTTGCTTATAATGGATTGGGTGATAAAAATGCATCATGTGATTTATGCCGATGTTTTAGTGGTGATCAACACCTATATTACCTATCTTTTGCTATTGCTCACCGCAAAAATCTGCCGGCAGCAAGGCAGCCGATGGCGCTTTGCCCTATCTGCGCTGATTGGCGGCTGTTATTCATTGATCATTCTGATTCCGGGAATAACGCCACTGATCCTTTCACTCAGCCGCATTCCGGCCGCTTTATTGTTTGTTTTCGTCGCTTTCGGGCGGAAAAAGAGCAGAGTGTTTCTGCGTTTATTTTGTGCGTTCCTATTGGTCAATTTTATCCTTGCCGGTCTGATGCTGGCAGTTCAGTATTTTATTTCACCGGCCGGAATGTATGCAGGATCGGGAGTGGTATATTTTGACATAGATGCCCTGACCCTGATCCTTCTGACCGCCGTATGCTATTTTGTTATTCAGGCTGTTTATAAAATCATCGATCTGAAAGCGCCGAAAAATGTGATCTATGATATCGAAATATTCACACATGAAACCAAAATATCCTGTCGGGGATTTCTTGATACCGGTAACAGCATCATGGATCCCTTTACGGGATTTCCGGTCATCATCGTCAGTTCGGCGGCAGTCAAAAATCTTTTGCCTGACAATATCGGAAACGATATTTCTGCAGAGGGGTCGGGTGTGAAATATTGGTATTTACCCTGCAAAACCGTCTCCGGCGGGGGAGTGCTTCCCTGTTTTAAGGCGGATCAGGTACATATCCAAGGCATCTCCTGTGCTTTTACGGCTGAAAATGTGGTGATAGCCGTGACAAAAGAAAAAATCAAAAAAGGCGAATTTGACGCCCTTTTGCCGATGAGCATTTTTGAGAACAGAACCAATGAAAAGGGAGGAGACTATGATGAAAAAGCTCAAAAAACTATTCCTGACAGTGAAAGCGAAGCTGGAAAAGTTTTTCACTTTCGGCTTCGAGGACGAGATATTCTATGTAAACGGTTCGGAAAGTCTGCCGCCGCCTCTGACCAAGGAGAAAGAGGAGGAAATCCTATGTGAGATTGAGCAGAAAAACTATGAGCACAGAGAGCTTCTCGTTGTACATAATCTGCGTCTCGTCGTCTATATTGCCCGAAAGTTTGAAAACACCGGTATCGGTATTGAGGATCTGGTTTCTATCGGCTCAATCGGTCTGATCAAAGCCGTAAACACCTTTTGTCCGTCG
>JAQXMV010000066.1 GCA_029013165.1 Oscillospiraceae bacterium
CCATGGGCAGGCCGTCAATGGTGAGTTTTTCCAAGCAATAGCCCTCGGAGGGCTGATAGAGACTGACCTTACTCATGTCGATACCGTAAAATCCGGTAATTCCTCCGTCGCGCTTGATGGAGGTACATATAGGCCGTATGACTGCTTCGCGCAAAAGCAGAGCACCCGTTGATATATTGGTATCCGCGGCAAAGGAGGACAGAAGTCCCAATGATATGGCCACGGATATAATCAAAGCAGCCGCTTTTTGAATAAATGTTTTTATCATCTCCATAAAGAATCTCTCCTTTACAATTTATTCATTTTTATAGTACCATTAATTGCTATATAAGTCAAGAGAAAAAAACAGTGCTGTCTGCACAGCACCGCCTTTTCATTATAGCAAACTCTTCACAAACTGTTCCGCCGCCCTTGGCGAACGGCTTCCCCGGGCAAGAGCAAAGGCCTCCGCCTGTCTGTCCAGTTCCTCGAGTGTCAGAGTCGCGCCCTCCCTCTCTGCCAGCTCATGGACAATCTCCAGATAAAGATTCTTGCCCGGTCGGGAGAAATAGACCACCAGTCCGAAACGCTCCGAAAGAGAAAGCAGTTCCTGCACCGTATCGGAATGGTGAATGTCGTCACTGCCTGCTCTGTCGGAAAACTGCTCCTTGACAATATGGCGGCGGTTACTCGTGGCATAAATCACCGCGTTGCTCGCCTTCGCAGAAGCCGAGCCCTCCAAAGCGGCCTTGAGCATACTGAAACAGTCATCGTTTTTATTGAAAGAAAGATCGTCAATGAAAATGATGAACTTGAGAGGATTGCCGGAAATTCTGTCCATAATGTGCGGCAGAGAAAAGAGTTGGTCTTTTCTCACCTCAATAAGTCGCACGCCCCTGTCAAAGTAGTAATTGGCCGCCGCCTTGACCGTGGAGGATTTTCCCGTGCCGGCGTCACCGCACAAAAGCACATTAGCCGCCGGTCTGCCCTCGGTTAGGGCTCTGGTGTTTTCCATAACCTGCTGTCTTTCTCTCTCATATCCGATGAAGCTCTCGACACTGATCTCGTCGGCGGTCTCCACGGGGATAATCTCCCCCTCCTCCACACGGAACATGCCGCAGGAGGCAAAAATACCGTAGCCGTAACGGCCGATGTTTTCCACACGGTTTTTATAATAGGACACAAAATCTATGGCGCTGTTTTCAAAGCGCGGTATATAGCCCTCATAGTCCGTGTCTTCAAAAAGAGCCTCGGGAGAAAGTCTCGTCAGCGCCGAAAAGAGCTCCAACTCCTTTTCGGCATTGGAGAGTATGGACGGGGATACGGTCTTCCCCTTGGCTGCAGAGGTTATGTATACATTTTCGTCACGGCAGACTGCCTTTTTCAGAAAATCTGAAAGAGAACCTGCGTCATCATTCAGACTGCTGACGAAATCGGCATAAAGCCTGAGCTTTTCATCGGTACTGCCTGCGCAGAGGAGAAACCTTGTCAGCGCCGCCACCGTCTCCCCCGAGGAAACACTGCGAAACACGCTGACAGAAAGTATACGGCAGGCTAAATCATATTTTTCTTTTCTGTTCATGGCTTAAAACTGATTGATGATGGCGCCTTTGTCAGCGGAGCTGACTGATGCGGCATAACGAGCCAGACAGCCCTTGATATCCGTCTTGACTTTCAGCTTCGTCTCGGCGGCACGCTTGGCCAGTTCCTCATCGCTGACTTTCAGCTCGATCTTATATTCAGGGATATTGATGGAAATGATATCGCCGTCTCTGACATAGGCAATAGCGCCGCCCCTGACAGCCTCCGGAGACACATGGCCGATGGCCGCGCCTCTCGTCGCGCCTGAGAAACGGCCGTCGGTGATCAGAGCGACATCCTTGTCAAGACCCATTCCGGCGATAGCGGAAGTGGGCGAAAGCATCTCTCTCATACCCGGTCCGCCTGCAGGGCCTTCATATCGGATCACAACCACATCGCCCTTGACGATCTTGCCGGCATAAATGGCGTCGATGGCCTCTTCCTCACTGTCAAAGACCTTAGCCGGGCCCTCGTGACAGAGCATTTCCGGCGCAACGGCACTGCGCTTGACCACACAGCCGTCGGGAGCAATGTTGCCGCGAAGCACGGCTATGCCGCCGGTGGGTGAATAGGGATTGTCCGTTGTCCGGATCACACTGTCGTCCTTATTGACTGCCGAAGCGATATTCTCACCGAGGGTCTTGCCGGTGCAGGTCATCACATCGGTGTCGATGCGCCCGATTTTTGCCAGCTCTTTCAGCACGGCATAAACGCCGCCGGCCTCGTTGAGATCCTCCATATAGGTGGGACCGGCCGGAGCCAGATGGCAGAGGTTGGGCGTGTTTTCACTGACAGAGTTGACCATGTCGAGGTTGAACTCGACGCCGCACTCGTTGGCGATGGCAGGGAGATGAAGCATACTGTTGGTTGAGCAACCCAGAGCCATATCGGCAGTCAGGGCATTTTTGATGGCCGCGGCAGTCATAATGTCGCGGGGCCTGATGTTTTTGCGGACAAGCTCCATAATCTGCATACCGGCATGTTTCGCCAGCTCGATGCGGGAGGAATAGACAGCCGGGATCGTACCGTTGCCCTGAAGACCCATGCCGAGAACCTCGGTCAGGCAGTTCATGGAATTGGCCGTGTACATTCCCGAGCAGGAGCCGCAGGTGGGGCAGGTATTTTCCTCGCAGACGCGAAGCTGTTTTTCGTCGATTTTTCCTGCCTTGTAAGCACCGACAGCCTCAAACATACTAGAAAGGCTGGTCTTTTTGCCGTCCACTCTGCCGGCAAGCATGGGGCCGCCGGAAACAAAGATAGTGGGAATATTCAGTCTTGCGGCCGCCATCAGCAGACCGGGTACATTCTTGTCACAGTTGGGGATCATGACCAGTCCGTCAAAGCCGTGGGCCATGACCATGGCCTCTGTGGAGTCGGCAATGAGGTCACGGGTGATGAGCGAATACTTCATGCCCACATGACCCATGGCGATACCGTCGCAAACAGTGATGGCCGGGAACATGATGGGGGTACCGCCGGCCATGGCTACGCCGAGCTTGACAGCCTGGGTGATCTTATCAAGATTGATATGACCGGGTACGATTTCATTATAGGAGCTGACGATACCGATGAGGGGTCTTGCCTGTTCCTGCTCTGTCAGTCCCAGCGCATGATAAAGACTGCGATGAGGCGCATTGTGAAAGCCGTCAACTATTTTATCCTTAATCATTTTTCTTCTTTCCTTTCGTTCTGTTTGATCTTTTCTAAACCCGGCGGTGAAGTTTTCCGAAAGCAAAACACCGCACGATAACAAATATAGACAAGGCGCGATGCCCTGTCTATACAGATTTAATTATGAGGCATCTTTTCATCTTATATGCTTTTTTGCCTTTATCAGTTATTGATGAGCTTAT